>URWH01000115.1 GCA_900551515.1 uncultured Porphyromonadaceae bacterium | reverse complement strand
TTTGCCGCATCGTGAAATAATAGTTATTTTTGCGGTGATGAATAATTCGAAAAATAGTTTACGACGATGACTTACGAATATGATTATCTCGTGATAGGTTCGGGTATCGCCGGCATGAGCTTCGCGCTGAAGGTGGCCGGTCCCGACAAGAGAGTGGCTCTGGTGTGCAAAACCACACTCGATGAGGCCAATACGGCGCTGGCTCAGGGCGGCGTGGCTTCGGTGACCAATCTCGAAGTGGACGATTTCGACAAACATATACAGGACACGATGATCGCGGGCGACTGGCTCAGCGATCCGAAGGCCGTGGAGAAGGTGGTGAAAGGCGCTCCGGAGCAGATAAGGCAGCTGCTGGAATGGGGCGTGGATTTCGACCGCCGCGACGACGGCAAGTTCGACCTGCACCGCGAGGGCGGCCACTCGGAATTTCGCATCCTCCATCATGCCGACAACACGGGCTATGAGATCCAGCAGAGCCTCATCCGCAAGGTGCGCGAGAATCCGTATATCGACATCTACGAGAATCATTTCTCCATCGAGATAATCACGCAGCACCATCTGGGCAAGATAGTGACGCGCCGCACTCCCGACATCACCTGCTACGGAGCTTATGTGCTGAGCCCCACGGGGTCGGTGGACAAGTTCCTGGCGCGCGTCACGCTGATGGCCACCGGCGGCGTCGGCGCCGTGTACACCACCACGACGAACCCGCTCGTGGCTACCGGCGACGGCATAGCCATGGTCTACCGCGCCAAAGGCACCGTCAGCGACATGGAATTCATCCAGTTCCACCCCACGGCGCTGTATCATCCCGGCGACCGTCCGTCGTTTCTCATCACAGAGGCCATGCGCGGCTATGGCGCCGTGCTCCGCAACCTCCGCGGCGAGGAGTTTATGCAGAAGTACGACCCGCGTCTGTCGCTCGCCCCGCGCGACATCGTGGCACGTGCCATCGACTCGGAGATGAAGCTTCACGGCGACGACCACGTGTATCTCGACGTGACGCATAAGGATCCCGAGGAGACACGCCATCATTTCCCCAACATCTACAACAAATGCCTCTCGCTGGGCATCGACATCACCAAGGACTATATACCGGTAGCGCCGGCGGCGCACTATCTATGCGGCGGCATCAAGGTGGACCTCAACGGCGAATCGTCGATCAAGCGACTCTATGCCGTTGGCGAATGCTCGTGCACCGGTCTGCACGGCGGCAACCGTCTGGCCAGCAACTCGCTGATCGAGGCTGTGGTATATGCCGACGCGGCAGCGCGGCACGCCTCGCAGGTGGTGGGCAACTACGACCTGCGCCACGATGTGCCGGACTGGAACGACGAGGGCACCACGCATCCCGAAGAGATGGTGCTCATCACGCAGAGCATCAAGGAGGTGGGCCAGATCATGAGCGCCTACGTGGGCATCGTGCGCAGCAACCTGCGCCTCGACCGCGCATGGAACCGCCTCGACATCCTCTACGAGGAGACGGAGCGCCTTTTCAAATGCTCCAAAGCCTCACGGGAGATATGCGAGCTGCGCAACATCATCAACGTGGGCTATCTGATCATGCGTCAGGCCAAAGAGCGCAAGGAATCGCGCGGACTGCACTACACCGTCGACTATCCTCCGGTAAAAAAATAGCCCCATTGCCGGGAGCGCGGGCACTTTCCGTGCCTTTTAAACGTTAACATATTAGTCGATGACATTGCGCCGTCCCACTCTCTCCGTCTGTCTATGAAACACTTTCTCGGCATAGCTGTATTGTTGACCGGTTTGTGCGCCTCGGCGCAGGAGCCGGAAATGCTCGAGTTGCCCGAACCGGGCGACGGGCGCATACATAATGCCCGCGGCTACTACTACACCGAGATCGACGGCGAGGAGGTGAAGATGATAGTGCTCAACGATGTGTCGGTGTTTCCGCCGCTGAAATTCAAGAACAAAAAACAGGAGGAATTCTACTGGCGCACGGTGCGCGACGTGAAAAAAACACTCCCCTACGCCAAACTCATCTGCGAAACGCTGCTGGAGACCTACGAATACATCGAGACGTTCCCCACCAAGAAGGAGCGCGACGACTATCTGCACCGCATGGAGGGAGCAATCTTCAAGCAGTACAAACCGGTGCTGAAAACGTTCACCAAATCGCAGGCGCAGGTGCTGATAAAGCTGATAAAGCGCGAGACCAACCAATCGGGCTACAACATCATCAAGGCCTTCCTCGGCACGTTCCGCGCCGGGTTCTGGCAGACGTTCGGCCGCTTCTTCGGCGTGAACCTCAAGGGCGATTACCACCCCGAAAAAGATGAGAAAGACGCCATAATCGAACGCGTGGCCGTGGCCGTTGAGCTCGGCCAGCTCTGACGCATACCGCACAGCAACAAATCCGGCATCTTTTACCCGAACCATATCCGAAACCTGTTGCCCGATAAACGAAAAGCGGAGCCACCCCTTAGGGAGCGGCTCCGCCATTGTATTATAGCGCTGCGGCGATCACACTGTGAGGATCTCTTTTTCTTTGGCGGCGAAGAGCTCGTCGATGCGCTTCATGTATTTGTCGTGAAGCTTCTGTGCGCTGCCTTCGGCATCTTTCTCCACATCTTCGGGCAGCCCCTGCTTGATGGCTTTCTTGAGGCCTTCGATGGCGTCGCGGCGGGCGTTGCGCACCGACACTTTGGCGTTTTCGGCCTCGGCTTTCGACTGCTTTACAAGCACTTTGCGGCGCTCTTCAGTGAGCGGCGGGATGCAGAGGCGTATCACCTCACCGTTGTTTTCGGGCGTGATGCCCAGCTCGGAGTTGAGGATGGCTTTTTCGATCTCCTTGAACATGCCTTTCTCCCAGGGGGTGATGGCGATGGTGCGGGCGTCGGGCACCGACACGTTGGCCACGTTGCTGATGGGAACGACGCTTCCGTAGTATTCCACGCGGATGCCGTCGATGAGTTTTGCACTCGCTTTGCCGGCGCGGATGTGCGACAGCGACTCGTCGAGGTAAGCCACAGCCAGCTCCATTTTTTCTTCAGCCGGATTCAGATAGTCTTTTACGTCCATATTGATTGAGTTTTGATGATTTGATTCTGATGGGGTGGGGATCAGTAGACGAGCGTGCCTATCGGCTCGCCGGCGAGCACCTTGGCGAGGTTGCCGGGAGTGTCCATGTCGAACACGATGATCGGCAGGCCGTTTTCCTTGCAGAGCGCCGTGGCGGTGAGGTCCATCACGCGGAGTCCGCGGTTGAGCACCTCATCGTAGGTGATCTTGTCGAACTTCACGGCCGTGGGATCCTTTTCGGGGTCGGCGGTGTAGACGCCGTCGATGCGCGTGCCCTTAAGCATCACGTCGGCACCCACCTCGATGCCGCGGAGGGCGCTGCCGGTGTCGGTGGTGAAGAAAGGATTGCCAGTGCCGCCGGCCATTATCGAGACGCACCCCTGTTCCAGGGCTTCGATGGCGCGTCGGTTGCTGTAGTGTTCGCCGATGGGATACATGTTGATGGCGGTGAATACGCGCGCGGGCTGTCCGATGGCTTCGAGGGCCGAGCTGAGGGCCAGCGAGTTGATGGTGGTGGCAAGCATGCCCATCTGGTCGCCTTTCACACGGTCGAAGCCTTTGGCGGCACCCTGCAGTCCGCGGAAGATGTTGCCGCCGCCGATGACGATGGCCACTTGCACGCCGGCGTTGACAGCCGCCATGATCTGCGCGGCATATTCGCCAAGACGCACGGCGTCGATGCCGTAACCTTGCGCTCCCATGAGCGATTCGCCGCTGAGCTTCAGCAGCACTCGTTTATATTTCGGTTCCATTTCGAGATGATATTATTAAACAAGCTCTTATTAAATATCGCAAACTTACGCAATTTTTTGCGTATGCGCAACATCATGGCACCCGCCGTGGCACCGTCATTAATAAAAAAATCGTAACTTTGTGAGCCAAAAGCACCTCAGGAGCGTTGTTTAAGACAAACGTTCAATTAAAAAAACAGATAATCATTATGGAATCAACCCGTCAAGCAAAAATAGCGCGCCTGCTCCAGAAGGAGCTGAGCGAGATATTCCGTCAGCAGACAGCGAAGACGCGCGGCGTGATCGTGTCGGTCAGCGCCGTGAGAGTGTCGCCCGACCTGAGCATAGCCAAAGCTTACCTCTCGGTGTTCCCCAGCTCGAAGGCTCAGGAGATGATCGAGAGCATCAACAAGAGCGCCAAGACCATACGCTATGAGCTGGCGCAGAAGGTGCGCTTCCAGCTGCGTAAGACACCCGAGCTGGCATTCTATCTCGACGACTCGCTCGACTATATCGAAAAGATCGACACTCTGCTCGAAAACGACGCCCGCGAGCATCCGGCCACAGAGGAATAAGTCGGCCGGCTCCGTCACACATCCCGTTCATCACCCTTCAGCCCCGACCACGCCGAGAAAATGCTGACCTCGCTACGCATAGCCCTGCGCTATCTGTTTTCGAAAAAAACCCACAACGCTGTCAATATCATATCGATAGTGTCGATGGCCGGTGTGGCCGTAGCCACGGCCGCGATAGTGTGCGTGCTGTCGGTGTTCAACGGCTTCAGCGACATGGCGCTGGGACGGATGTCGAAGAGCGATCCGCAGTTTAAGATCACGCCCGTCGAGGGCAAGGTGATCGCGTCGGCCGACTCGCTCGCGGCGTCGCTCACCGGTCTCGGCGAAGTGGCGGCAGCCGTTGCGGTGATCGACGAAAACGCGCTGGCCATGCACGAAGGGAAGCAGATGGCGGTGACCGTTCACGGGGTGCCGGAAGGGTATCAGAACGTCACGCCGATCGACAGCTCGATAATCGACGGCGGCTATTACACAGCCAATTACGTGCTGCCGGTGGCAACGGTGAGCGTCGGCGTTGCCGTGCGCCTTCAGGCTTATCCGTCGGAGCAGACGTTGCTGTCGCTCTACGTGCCCAAGCGGCTGGGACGCATCAACACGGCCAACCCGATGGCTTCGTTCAGAAGCGACTCACTTTTCGTAGGCGGCGTTTACCGAATCGAGGACAATGAACGCGACGCGCAGACCGTAGTTATCCCGATCGACATGGCACGCGGCATCCTGCAATATGACGACGGCGAGGCCACGGCCATAGAGGTGGCGCTCCGGCCGGGTGTCAGCGAAGCCGAAGGCAAAGAGGCGCTTACACGCGCACTCGGTGCGGGATTCCGCGTGGCCGACCGCCTGGAGCAGGAGGCCGAATCGTTCAGGATGATATCCGTTGAAAAGTGGATAACGTTCGTGATGCTGGCGTTCATCCTGGTCATCGCCTCGTTTAACGTCATCTCCACGCTGTCGATGCTCATCATCGAAAAGAAAAGCAACCTGCGCACGCTGCGCGCTATGGGTGCCACAACAGGGATGCTGCGGCGCATCTTCATCTGGGAAGGATGGCTGATATCCGTTGTGGGCGGCTTAGCGGGCATCATCATCGGCGTGGGGCTGTGCATAGCCCAGCAGCTTGGCGGATTCGTGAAGCTCAACGGCGACCCGTCGCAGCTGGCCATCGCCGTCTATCCCGTCAGGGTAGAAGCGGTCGACATCGCCGTGGTGGCAGCACTGCTCATAACTGTGGGCCTCGCCATCGGCCTCATCACCTCGCGCTTCGTTCCTTCAGCGGCCACGCCCCGCTAACACATAATTATAATTTGCGGAGGATTGTGAGGCCGTCGCGGATGGGGATGATTGCGGTTTCGACGCGGGGATCGTGGGCCACGAGATCGTTGAAGCGCATGATGCCGCGGCTCTGCGGATCGGTGGGCGCCGGCGTCTCGATCACTTTTCCGCCCCAGAGGGTGTTGTCGGCGAGGATGTATCCGCCCGGCTTTACGAGGGGTAGCAGCATCTCGAAATATTCGCAGTAGTGGCGCTTGTTGGCGTCGATGAACACCATGTCCCAGTCGGCGCCGAGCGACGGCACCACGTGGAGTGCGTCGCCGATGTGCAGATGGATGCACGAGGCGGCTTCGGAGCGCGCGAAACGCTCGAGCAGCTCGTCCTCCATCTCGTCGTCGATCTCCACGGTGTGCAGCTCGCCGTCGGCGGGCATCCCTTCGGCAATGCACAGTGTAGAATAGCCGGTGAAGGCGCCAAGTTCAAGCACGCGGCGCGGACGCAGCATTGAGGTGAGCATCTTGAGCATGCGGCCCTGCACATGACCCGAGCACATGCGTGGATAGAGATGGTTGAGATAGGTGTAGCGGTAGGTGTCGGCCAGGAGCCGGGGTTCAGCAGATATATGAGCCGAGATATAATCGTCGAGAAGTTGATCCATTTGCTTTAGAGGATGTTGCGCAGGCCCGCGGCCTCGGTTGAAAGAATGGTGCGGCGCATCATGGCGAC
>URWH01000114.1 GCA_900551515.1 uncultured Porphyromonadaceae bacterium | reverse complement strand
ATGGAACCCCATAACTCCCTCATCACAGACACAAATATACTCGACGACTGACAGCTCTGTCGTTAACATTTATTATTAAACAAGCTCTAAGTCTCTAATGGATGCAGGCTTAAGGGTATGAGAGTGGGGAGGCATCGCCTTAGGCGGTGTCTCGTCGGTAAGTGCTGTGTTTCTCAGGCGCCGGCGTCAGTCGTTGTCGGCGTCGGAGGCGAGGCCTTTGAGGGCGTCCCAGCGCGGATCGGTGGGGGTGTTGTTGCCGGTGTCGGGTGTTTCGTCGGCTATCGAGTCAATCTCGTCGATGAGCCGGTCCTCGAGGTCGGCGTCTTCGTCGCCGGGGATGTGGGTGCGGTGTTTTTTGAGCATGGCGCTCATCTGGCGGTTGCATTTGCCCAGCGGATGCACGTGCTTGATGGGGATGGTCAGGGCTACGGTGTCGTGGATCATGTAGGCGACGTTGAGGGTGGCGTCGGAATGGGGGATGATGAGCAGGTCGTCGTTGTCGTCATTATAGTCGTCGCCATATTTCACGGCTATCTCATAGGTGGTTTCTACGGGCTGGATGAGGTCGTCGAGGCAGCGGTCGCATATCAGTGTGATGGTGCCCGTGATGCTGAAAAGCATGTTGTAGAGGTCGGCTTTGTGATCTATGGTGAGCACCACGTCGAGGTCGGCGTCGTGTATGTCGGGGTTTTCCATGTCCTCGAAAAATTTTTTGTCGAGATGGAATTCGAAAGTCTGCAGGCCCTGCGGCATGCTTGCCAACGGAATCTTATAGGCGGTGAATTTTCCCACTTTGTAATGCTGTTTTAGTTGTTTTTGGTTCGTTTATGATGGTGCAAATCTAAATAATTAGTTCGATTCGGCAAAAATAAAGTGACAAAAAGGGGACGTCGGGCGAATATGTGGCTTCGGCGGTGTGTGCGTGCTGAAAAATGATTATTTTGAAAATAAATGTGGGCGGCGCGAACTTTTTATGCGCGGGGGTGGTTTTAGTGATAAAAAAGAGAGGGCATTTTGCTGACGTTATTAAAAAGTCACGAAGATTCAGATTGAACGATGACCCTCATCTCCCGCACCCGACCACCCGGATGCGGGTTCTCTTTTTTTGTGCCGGGTGCAATTTGCCAAGATTGAGGTGCTTAACGGGTGTGAAAGCTCTGGGCGACCGGGATTCCCGAGGCCTCAGCGAGTGGTTTTCATGCGCTGACATGAAATTTTTTTTGAAATTTTTTTCGCTGCGCATATAGATTGCGCAACGCCATATTTATCTTTGCAGTGAAAACTCTAAAAAACGAATGACTATGAAGAATGACATGATTTTCTTTTCGAAGGATGGACAGGGGCTTACATCCACTTCGGCCGACCACGTGGCAAATCTCGCCAAGGAGATGATACGCGGCCTTGAAACAGCGCTCTCCAATATGGCTTTCTATTCCGTGTCGGTGTCGCTCATAGGCTCTGAAACCAGTGAACTCATGAGCAAGGGAAGAGATTCTGAAGAACTGGCCGACGTGCCGCGCAAGCTCACCGCCATTGCCAAAGCCAAATCGCTTATAGCATGGCTTCGTGAGGCCATTAAGGCCAAGGAACGGATGCTTAAAGAAGTTTCGGATATGACCGACGAGGACTACATGGAGCTGAAAGGTATAAAGCCTGTAGAATATGTGGCTCCCGCGCCGGCGCTGACTGAAGATGAATATTACGCTTCGCTCACTTTGGACGAGCGCAACCGCTACTATGAGCTGGAAACTTTTGCGGCTGTACTGGGCAAGGCTATCCACCCCGAAGGTTCGTTTGCCACAGCCCGCGAACGAATGTTGGCCACAATCCTCAATCCTCGCAAAGCCGTAGGCCAGGGTCGCGACACGGTTATCTATGCCTACGAACCTTCTTTGGACGAGAAGGAGGTCGACGACCTTTACTTCAAGTTGCAGAAACAGTATCGCGAAGCGCAGGCAGGCCTCAACGCCATAAAATTCGGCTGCCAGAAGGCTGTCAAGGAGTCGGAGCTGGAATATGCCTCCGAGGTGGCTCTGCGCCGAAAAAGATTTATGGACGAACAACAGCGCATTGCCGACGAGGCGGCCGTTTACCGTAAGGAACGCGCACGCGCCATAGGCAATTACAAGATTGTGATACCGCAGTCGCTGAGCGGAATATACGACGAGGTGACACAGCTCGGTAAAAAGTAAAAAAAAAGAGGGCGGCAGTAAGTCACCGGGTAGTCCGTTTGTTTGACGCTCGGAACTGAATGCCGGCCGGTCGGAGCAATCTCATTGAAATCAAAAAAATGATTCCGCGACCCGTGTGGGGAACCTCCGGAGCGGTTGTTTATACAATCAATTTGACTGATTTGACCGGGCTACGCAACAAAAAACGGGCGGCGCCACATCGGCGCCAATGCCCATGCCGATGAAGACTTGAGTGTCGGAGGCTGTTTTCGCTTTCGTGTGGATCCCGGGTTTTCGTTTTTGGAAATGTTTTCGATTGCGTTTGCGCCGACTTGGCGGCAACTGGTGCCCGCGGCGGAAGCCGGAGTATACCTCCATCTTCCGCCGCTTTTATTTGGCTATAGGGGCGCAGTTTTGTAATTTTGCGTCAAATATCAGTTTGTTTATGAGAGCGAGTGAGATCCGGCAGCGGCTGAAGCCGTGGATGCTTCCGGCAGCGATGCTGAGCGGACTGCTGTTTCATAGTTATATTTCCTATGTGGCGTTTCTCACGCCCTATCTTATTTTCGTGATGCTGCTGATCACTTTCTGCCGGATCTCGCCGCGCGAGATAGGCCTCTCGCCGATGATCGGGTGGATGCTGGCGGTGCAGGTGGGGGCGGCGATAGGAGTTTATGCCGCGTTGCGGCCGCTGAGCGACGATGTTGCGCAGGGCGTGTTTATATGCGTGTTCTGCCCGACGGCCACGGCGGCGCCGGTGGTGACGGGGATGCTCGGCGGCAGCGTGCCGAAGCTCGTGGCCTATTCGCTTGTGAGCAACGTGGTGGTGGCGGTGACGGCTCCGCTGCTGCTGTCGGTGATCGGGTCGGGCGATGTCGATGTGATGGCCACAACGCTGGCCATCATGCGTCATGTGGCGCCGCTGATACTGCTGCCGCTGGTGCTGGCGCTGGCGATGCGCGCCGTGACGCCGCGCCTTCACCGGGAGCTGGGCTCGCGGCAGTCGGTGTCGTTCTACATCTGGGCCGTGTCGCTGTTCATAGTGGTGGGCCGATCGGTGAGCTTCATAATGGCCGAACCGGCCGACAGGATACCCGAAATAGTGGCGCTGGCGCTGGGCGCCGGCGTGGTGTGCGCCCTGCAGTTTCTCGTGGGCCGGCGCATCGGCGCGCACTACGGCGACCGCATATCGGGCGCGCAGGGCTTGGGGCAGAAAAACACGGTGCTGGCGATATGGCTGGCGCTGACCTATCTCAACCCTGTCTCGTCGGTGGGGCCGGCGGCTTACATCGCATGGCAGAACACGATCAACTCCGTGCAGCTTTATTACCGCCAGAAACGTGAGGCTCCGGTACAAAAAGATGCATAATGTGTGATTCGGCGAAACTTAACAAGGTGTCCTTGCGTTAGAATGATATAGATCGGATGGCATTCGGCAATAGACGAAGCCGCAGTCCGGAGATAAAAAACAGAATCAGATGGAATCAATGTATGAAATACTGATGGCACTGCCGCTCTTCCACGGTGTCAGCTATTCGAAACTGTCGGAAGTGGTGGGCCGCACGAAGTTTCATTTTCTCAAATATCTCGACGGCGAAAAGATAGTAGAGGCCGGGGAACCATGCACTCATATAAAATTCATCATCTCGGGCTCGGCGCGCGTGTCGGTTGAAAACAGCGACGGCCGCTTCCGCGTGTCGCAGACCCTCACACGGCCCGATGTGATAGCGCCCGAGTATCTGTTCGGCCGTGCAACGGCTTATCCCTGCACGGCGGTGGCCATCGGCGCCACGGGCGTATTGCAGATAGCCAAGGCCGACTATGTGAAGCTGCTCAATGCCGACCCGATATTCCTGTTTAATTATCTCAACATGCTGTCGGTGAACGCGCAGAAGGCTGTCGACGGTGTGCTGGCGCTGACCACCGGCTCGCTGGAGGAGCGCATCGCATTCTGGATAGTGGCACTGACGCAGCGCGGGGGCACCGATGTGGTGCTCACATGCCGTCAACGCGACCTGTATGCCCTGTTCGGCGTGCAGCGGTCGTCGTTTATAGCCACTCTTGAGGGAATGAAAAGCCGCGGGCTCATCGACTACAGCCAGAGCGAGATACGCATCAAGTCGCGTGCCGATATGGTGTCGCTGCTGACGTCGACGTCGGAAGGCTGAGCGACGCCCTATTCGCCGTCGGCCGATTCGGGCGAACGGGCGCCGATGAGGCGGGAGTTGACGTAGTCGGAAAAATCTTTTTTGTAGGACTCGCTCACGGGTATCTGGACGTTGCCGAAGATGATACGGTTGCGTTCGATGACCTTGATCTTCGATGTGTTGACGATGTAGGAGCGGTGGACGCGCATGAACATTCCGCGGGGCAGCTCGGCTTCGAGGGTGCGCATGTTCATAAGCGTCATGATGCTTTTCTGCTCTCCGTCGAGGTAGATTTTCACATAGTCTTTCAGTCCTTCGAGATAGAGAATGTCGACCGGATGGATCTGCACTAGGCGATATTCGCTTTTGATGATTATGGTGCGGTCGGGTTGCGGTTCATCGGCGCTTTTCGCCGGCGTGAGCGAAGCGGCGGCTTTGGATGCGGCGCTGAGGAATTCTTCGTAGCTCACCGGTTTGAGCAGATAGTCGAGGGCGTTGACTTTGAATCCTTCGATGGCGTATTTTTCGTAGGCCGTGGTGAACACGATGCGGCATGACGGCGGGATGATGCGTGCGAATTCGAGCCCGTTGATCTGCGGCATGTTGATGTCGAGAAACACGAGGTCGATCTCGCCCGACAGTATATGCCGCACGGCTTCCTGAGCCGAGGAGAAGGTGCCGGCGAGGGTGAGGAAGGGGGTGTCGGTGACGTAGCGGGCAATGAGTTGTGCGGCAAGAGGTTCGTCGTCGATGACGCATGTGCGGAGTTTGATCATGATTGCGGTGATGAGATGGTTGACGATTGTGGAATGACGGTTTTTGAGGCGTCGAACGAGAGGGCGACGGTGAACAGTGAGCCGTCGGCAGTGATTTCCAGAGAGTGAGCCGAGGGGTAGCGCAGCTGCAGGCGCCGGCGCAGATTTTCGAGTCCGATGCCGTAGCCCGGTTTGTCGTCGCTTGACTCCGGCCGGTCGGACTGCGGGGTGTAGCGGTTGGAGCACACGCAGCTGACCACGGATCCTTCGACGGTCAGACGTATGTCGATCATGCGCTGTCCGGAGGCCCGCATGCCGAATTTGAATGCGTTTTCTATGATGTTGATGGTCAGCAGCGGGTGGATCCGGAGCATCGGATTGTCGGAGCAGTCGATGGACACTTTAAGCGGGAAGTCGGGTGCCAGCCGCAGTTTCATCAGCTCGAGATAGTCGGAGAGGAAGGAACACTCCTGTTCGACGGCCACGGTGTCGCGGCATTCGTAGAGCATATAGCGCAACATCTTGCTCAGCCGGTGGATGGCGCTCTGGGCTTTGGCCGGATCGATGCCTACGAGCGCATAGATGGCGTTGAGGGTGTTGAAGAGGAAATGCGGGTTGAGCTGATTGCGCAGCCTCACCAGCTCGGCATCTTTGCGCAGCAGCTCCATCTCATTGCGGTCACGTGCCACGACGCGCCAGATGGAGTTGAGGCGCAGGGCCACGGCAAGGCCGATGGTGAGAATGATTATGATGAAGTCGCGTGAGAGGAAAAATGGCGACTCGCCGTTTCCGTGAGGCGGCGGTCCCGGCGCCGGTGGCGGACTCATGGCGTCTGGACCAAAATGGTGCACATCAGCCATCTCCGCTGGAGCAGGATTGTTGCCCGGATCGATGTAGCGCCAGAACACGTAAAGCAGGATCAGGGCTATGACCGCGATCATGAGGTTTATCAGGAAAAAGCGCAGAAAGCGTGGTCGGGGCAGAAAGGTGCGGTCGATGATGAGGAAGTAGTTGATATAAAACACCATGAGATACACAGCCACTTTCAGATAGAGACCCGGGGGGATGCGGGGAGTGTCCGGCGAGCTGATAGTGATGATGATATCGGGTAATATGAACAGGAGTGAGAGCACCAGCAGGTGAATCACGAATGAGATCCAATTACGATGGCTTTTCGGGGCGTCGTGCGCCGGTATGTTGCGGTTAAAGATGTTCATGCTGCGATGGATAGCCAGTGCACTGTTGTCCACGTAAAATTTTAATAATTGCTTGTAATCGCTGAAATTTCAGTTGAATA
>URWH01000113.1 GCA_900551515.1 uncultured Porphyromonadaceae bacterium | reverse complement strand
AAAAAAAAGAATGAGTAAAGCAGACCGAAATCTAACAATACTCATTCTCCTCTCTCCTCGGCGGTGCGGACGGGACTCGAACCCGCGACCCCTAGCGTGACAGGCTAGTATTCTAACCAGCTGAACTACCGCACCAATTCGGATAAAACATTTTGATGTTTCAGCAAACCGCAACTTCATTTCTTCAGTTGCGAAAGGCTCTCTTGCCGTTTGCGGTTGCAAAGTTAAGACGGAAATTCGGATTGCGCAAACTTTTCGCAAACTTTTTTCAACAAAAATCGTCAGAAAATAGCGTATGAAACAGCAACACACCGCGAATCAACACCTTACAACAACACAAAAAATCGTCTGAACCCGCGCCTTCAGAAAGCCATCCGGCGCAGACGGCACGGGAAAGCGGCAAATTAACATCCGCAGCAATGGATGAATGGCGGCAAATGATTATATTTGCCCTACGATGATAGCCCTTATTGACTGCAACAACTTTTTCGTATCCTGCGAACGCGTGCGCGATCCGCAGCTCAACGGTATACCGGTGATAGTGCTTTCCGGCGGAAGCGGATGCGTCGTGGCCATGTCGAACGAAGCCAAAGCGCTGGGCATCACCCGTTCAGCACCCTATTTCAAAATCAGGGCAATGTGCGAGGCCAACGGAGTCGTGGCACTGCACGGTTCACACCGCTTTTACCGTGATATATCCGACAAAGTGATGCAGGTGCTGCGCGAGCATGCCACGCACGGCATCGAAATATATTCCATCGACGAGGCATTCATCGTTGTGAGCAGCGACATCGGCGACCCGCGCGACTATGGTCTCTATCTTGTCGACACGATATTCCGCCGCACGGGCATCCCGGTGTCGATGGGCATCTCCACCACCAAAACGCTGGCCAAGCTGGCAGCGCGGTTTGCCAAGCGCTATCCGGGCTACAAAGGCGTGTGCGTCATCGACTCCGAGGCAAAGCTCCGCAAAGCGCTCTCGATGTCGGAGGCGAAAGACATATGGGGCATCGGGCCTAATGTGGCGCGACGGTTGGCCGATGTAGGGGTGACCACAGCCCTCGGCGTCTATGAGCTGCCCGACGACAAAGCTCGCCGACTGCTGCACAAAGGGGGCTACGACACCTGGCGCGAACTCCATGGCGAGGCATGCATAGAGCGTCACACCCCCGAGCCGGAAAACCGCAGCATCAGCGTCACGCGCACGCTGCCACACGACACCTTCGATCTCGACGAGCTGACACGGCTGATCACCACCTACGCATCGGCGGCCACCGTGTCGCTGCGCAAAAAAGGGTACCTTGCACGCGAAATCACCGTGATGCTGCGCACCAACCGCTTCCACACCTCACAGATCCAGTACAATCCCAACATCACCGTGAAGCTGCCCGACCACACCGACTACACGCCCGACATATGCAGCGCGGCCGTTGAGGCGCTCCGTAGCATCTACCGCAAAGACATCGGATTCAAGCGCGCAGGCATCACGCTGCACCATTTCATTGCAAAAGAGAAAGCCACGAGAAATCTGTTTGAGGATGAAACGGCAACCGACAAGCGGCGCCGGGCGATGGCGGTGATGGACCGCATGAACACGGCGTCGGCCTCGCAGCCGGCCATCATGATAGCTTCTACTGTTTCGAAGAAGAAGCGCGACGCTGACGATCAAGAATAGCAAACGCCTCATCGCGCGAGGCATCGATAAGCTCCGGACGGTGGGCATCGCTGTTGACCACTATGGGCACGCCGGCATCAAGCAATGCCGGAAGCTGCGACGGCGAAGGGAAAAACCGGTGATGCTCCACAAAAGCCTTGGTGTTGATCTCGACGGTCACACCCGAGGCGATGACCGCACGCGTAAGTTCCTCAAGACGATCGACATACCATCCCTCATTCTCGATACCGGGCTGAAAATAGGATGCGTTCTGCCCTATCTTATCGTAATGGCCTATCATGTCGAATCCGCCGGCCGAAAGCATTTCCAGATTCTGGTCGAAGAAAGTGTTGACCACATAACGGATATCGTTGCGGAAATGCCGGGACATATTATCGCGAAAACGGTCGAAATGGCCGTCGACGTCGATATATTCGCCCGACTGCGACGGAATGAAGTGCACCGAGCCGATGCGGTAGTCGAGCGGCAGATCCTGAAAATATGCGCATGCCGGGCCATGGCTGCGGCTGAGGAAATCGATCTCCATCGAGGCGAGAAATCGCGTGCCGCTTGCCCGGTGAACGTGGCGCAGCCGTGCCACCTCATCGAGATAGAGCGGCACATCCGAAGTCTTCATGTTGCAGGGCGAGGGTATGGCAATGGGCGAATGGGGCGAGAAGCCGTAATGGGTGAATCCGCGGCGCACAGCCTCGGCCGCAAACTGCTCCATAGGCGCCCGGCCGTCGCAGAACTGCGTGTGGGAATGGAAATTATATTTGAGAGAGCCGTCTAAAAGACAATTGAAATCAAACATTTTTCAGTACGGGCTGCTTACGTTTTACATAAACAAAGAACATGGCTGTCAGGCACACCGCCACCATCAGTCCCAAACCCACAGCCAGCGACTGCGCCAACCCGAGACCTTCGGGACGGGGCGCGCAAAGCAGGTAGCTCGTGCACACCACAGTCATGAACATGGCGGGCAGCAAAGTCACCAGATATATGCTTCCGCGGCGGGCGAGATAGACCGTCACAGCCCAGAGGGTGAACACGGCGAGCGTCTGGTTGCACCAGGCGAAATAGCGCCAAAGCACGCTGAAATCGATCATCATCACCATCGCAGTCAAAGCGAAAATAGGGAGAGCCACCAGCAGACGGCGCCATATCGACCTCTGACTGAAATGCAGACAATCGGCCATGGTGAGGCGTGCACTGCGCAAAGCGGTGTCGCCGGTGGTGATCGGAGCCGCCACCACACCGAGCACAGCGAGTATGCCGCCGAAAGCGCCAAGCCATCCGAATGAAATGTCGTGAACGAGCGAACCGGCCGAATGACCCGGCACAGCCATATAAGCCGTCAGCTGCTCATATCCTCCGGTGAAAGCCACGGCTGCGGCCGCCCAGATAAGGGCCACGATGCCTTCTGCCACCATTGCGCCATAGAATATCGGACGGGCCAGCTTTTCGTTGGTCAGGCACCGAGCCATCATAGGCGACTGCGTGGCATGAAAACCGGAAATAGCGCCGCAGGCTATGCTGACGAACATCATCGGGAACACCGGTGCACCCGAAACGCTGCGGCTGGCGAAGCTGTCGTTGAAGCTGACAGGAATGTCGATGCCGGTGAAGAGCATCACGAAGAGCAGACCGGCCGCCATGAAAAGCAATGCAAAGCCGAAGACGGGATAGAAATTGCCGATAAGCTTGTCGATGGGCAGCAGTGTAGCCAGAATATAATAGGCGAAAATAACCACCGTCCACACCATGGCATTGAGCGAATCAGGTGTCATGGAAGCGAGCAGACCGGCAGGCGTCACCACGAATACGGCGGCAACGAGGATGAGCAGCAACACCGAAAAGCCGCGCATCACATTACGGATGCCCGAGCCGAGCTGTTCGCCAACGATCTCGGGCAGCGAAGCGCCGTCGCGTCTGATGGATATCACGCCCGAGCAGAAGTCGTGCACGGCACCGCCAAATATCGTTCCGAGCGAAATCCACAGGAAAGCGGCGGGACCGAACATGATGCCCATGATGGCGCCGAAGATCGGGCCGAGGCCGGCGATGTTGAGGAACTGTATGAGGAACACGCGCCACGGTTTCATGGGACGGTAATCCACGTCGTCGCGCCTGGTGTAGGCCGGCATCGGACGGTTGCGGTCGGTGGCCATCAGGCGGTCGACAAAAGCGCCGTAGACGAAATATCCGCCCACCAACACGGCAAGAGCTATCAGAAAAGCAGTCATGATATGATAATGCGATAATGATTCATCAACAGGGGAAACGACGGCGTCAGCGTGTTTCGGCCTTTACAACTTCGTTGGCCAGGCGCCGCAACTCGATGCGCTGGCGGTTCACGCGGTTTTCGAGCTCGAGAACCTCGCTGCGGGATGCCGACCCGGCTTTGAACGCCGCGCGCAGGTCGCTGAGCGAGGCCTCATCGTCGCGCAGCGCATCGCGGGCGTCGAGATACCGCTCCATGGCCTCGCGGGCGAGAGGATTGCGGAAGTCGGCGAGCGACTGGTAGATTTTGCCGCCCGGCATGGCCATCTCAAACTCGATACTTTCGCCGGCCGTCTCGCCGCCGGCAGCAGCTATGGCTTTCAGCACTCCGGCATAATCATCACGCGAGCCGGTGGCCTTGATATTGGTAATACGTGCACGGTCGGTCAGATCAGGGGTGTCGGCGGGATAATTGACACGCATCTCCTGAGGCACAAACACATAGATGGTCACCTTGCCGTCGATGCGGTTGCGGTCGGTGGCCCACCAGCCGGCGCCTGTCACCTCATCGATGGCCAGCATATAATCGTCGAACGGCGAATTATAGGGCATGCCCATATTCTGTGGCTGAAGATATTCGTCGCCATTGTTGCGCGCCACGAAAATGTCGTATCCGCCAAGCGATTCCTGACCGCGTGCGGCAAAATAGAGCGTAGTGCCGTCGGGCATCAGGAAGGGATAGGCTGGATCGAGGAGATCGCGGAAAGCGTCGCCGAGCGGCTGCGGGTCTTCCCATGAGCCGTCGGCAAGCAGATGCGACTCCACGAGCTCGCGGCCATCGGCTTTTGGTGCGCTCCACAGCATCGTTTCGCCTGATTCGGTCACGAAAACAGCGGGATTGCCCTTTGCCGGGAATGAGGCAGGCAGCGCTTCGGAATCGGTGATCACGCCCGCCGGCTGCGAGAGCCGGTAAGCCTCAAAAAATGCCGCGCTGTCAACGGTCAGGCTGTCGATGATGGCTATTTTCTCCACGCGGTCGAGCATCGTCGTTCCGAGATCCACCACGCGCCGCAGATCGGTGTAACGCTGCGGCGGCTCCTTATCGCTCTTGGAAAGAGCCGTTTCGTAATCGTCAAGAAATTCCGTAGCTCCTTCGAAATCATAGGCTTCAAATGCGTTCCGGGCTTTGTCGAGCAGCCCGTCGGGGGCAACGGCTTCAGTTTTTGCTTTTTTCTTTTTGGCCGTACGCCGGGAAGCGCCCTGTGCAGGCAAAGCGAGAGCGAAAATAGCCAGAGCAGCCACCAGCGTCAGTATGTGTCGTTTCAATTGCATAAGTCAGTCAGAGGAAAGTGTAAAGCAAAGTTACGCATTATTTCTCTATCTCACAAACAAAAACACGGCAGCAGGCGGCGACGCGGGGAATCGCTGGGCAAAACGCATGGCGGTCACTGTATGCCGATCAATTTATGGGTTTGCAGCGACAGACGCCAGCGGGGATTGCGGAGGATATAGCCGACGACCTCATCGGTGTTGGAGCACGACAGCGGCTGGAGGAAACGGTGAGTGGCCTCGGGGAGCTCACGGGCTATGGCTTCGACATCCTGTCCCTGCCAGACGATCTTAAGCTCGTCGATTCTGTCAATGTTCCACGGTTTTTCTTTGGGCGAGCAAGTGACCCAGTCGACGCCTTGGGGCACAGGAAGCGTGCCGTTTGTCTCTACGGCCACGAAAAAGCCGGCAGCTTTGAGCGCACCAACGAGAGCGTCGTCGAGCTGAAGCAGCGGTTCGCCACCGGTCACCACCACGAAACGCGACTCATATTTCGAAGCTATAGCCACAATCTCATCGGCGGTCATGAGGGTGAACGCACGATGATCAGTGTCGCAGAAAGCGCATGCGCGGTTACAGCCGCTCAGGCGCACGAACACAGCCGCACTTCCGGTGAAAAAGCCCTCACCCTGAAGCGAATAAAAGATTTCATTGACACGATACATGCCTTGTCATTCTTATCGTATTATCAGATGCCTGGCAGTTCAGTCACGTTCGTAGGCGGCCGTATTGCCCTCGCTTTCGCGCACCTCAACGCGATAGCAGTTGGGGACGCGGTCACATATCCAGCGGGCGATATTCTCGGCAGTCGGATTGAAGTCGAGCACTTCGTTGAGATTTTTATGGTCGAGCATTTCGGTGATTTCCTGCTTGATGGCCGTAAAATCGGTCACCATGCCGGAAGCGTCGACCTCGCGCGCCCGGCAGCTGACGGTAATGATCCAGTTGTGGCCGTGGAGCGTCGCACATTTGCTCTCATAGTCGAGCCGGAGCGAATGAGCTCCGGATATTTCAAAACGTTTAGTTACGTAATACATAGCAAAATTTGTAATCACTGGTTCACAGGCGTAAGTCCCATCTCACGCCCGATTTTGAGCATATATTCGCGCGCCGCATCGTGTTCGTTGGGGATGATGCCTTCGATCACGGCATCTTTCACCGCCGAT
>URWH01000112.1 GCA_900551515.1 uncultured Porphyromonadaceae bacterium | reverse complement strand
GGTGATGATGCACTATCATCCCGAACTCGTCGACCTCAGCGAGGCCGGCAGCGGCACCGCCGGCGGGTTCGCGCCCGCCACGCTGCGCGAGGGTGTGGCATGGGTGCCGCGCAACTGGAGCCGCGTGTCGAAGGACACCGGCATCGGGTCGCCGGCCGCCGCCACGGCCGAAAAGGGCGCGCGGTTTGCGGCCGCCGTCGTGGCACGCTATGCCGAGCTGCTGCGCGACCTTTGCCTTGACGACCTCTATATGCCATTATAATTCAACAAAATAAACCAACATCACACACTTAAAAGATGAAACAGACTGTAAGACACCTGCTTCTGTTAGTGGCCCTCGTAGTGGCCGCAGGAGCTTCGGCCCAGAGTGCTTCGCGCGACTATCTGCGCGAACAGATAAACCGCTGGAACGAATGCCGCAACGTGGCCATCACCAAAACCAACGGCGATGTGGCCCTCTACGGCTCGGCCGGCAGCGGATACGCGTGCAAGGATGTACCCCCGTCGCTGGCCAAGACGCTCAAGAAGCTCCACGATGAAAACAAGTTCATCGATGACGTGCAGCTCACCGAAAGCGGCAAATGGATAGTGCTTTTCGGCAAAAACAGCATCCGCTACAACGGCATCCCCGACGACCTGAAAGAAGCTATAAAGAAGGCTCAGAAAGGCAGCGAGACCATCACTTCGGTAACGTTCAACGATGCCGGCGACTGGATTCTCATCACCAGCGAATATGTGCGTTCGGGCAGCGACGCCATGCAGCAGTGGCTGTCGGCGGGCGCTCAGGATCTCGGCATGCTCTATGCGGCCTGCGTGACCGACGATGCTGTGATCGCGGTGTTTGAAGAAGGCTACCGCTATTATGGCGAGGTGCCCACCGACCTTCTCGACGCGCTGCGCGATAGCGACATCGAAGTCTACCGCATCAAGCTTGCCGGTCCGTCATGGTTTTTTGCCGACGCCACTGGCAAGAAATTCCACGCCAACCTATAGCAGGGTTCATCGTGATGTGGCCTCAAGGGGCCACGCCACCTCCTTAAAAGCATAGGTGCGCAGGGCGCCTGAGGCCGTGAGCAGGGTGATATGACCTGTGGGCGCCACCCCGTGGACCGACGCCTCAAAACGCTCGCCCGTTGCCGTTTCGACAAACGGGTGCATCCCCTCGCCGCGCCATAAGCGGCTCATATATTCAGTGTGCAATGCGCCGGCACCGGCGGCCTCGAGCTGCCGGAGCCGGCGCATTACGTTTGCAGCAAGTGTCTCGAGCACGTCGCTCACAGAATAGTCGCGGCCGGTGAGTTGCCGGAGCGACACGGGGTTGGGGGCGTCGCTGACAAACTGCGGCTGGTTGACATTCAGCCCTATACCCACTATCGAGCGGCCCACCATCGAGCCGTTGAGCGCATTTTCAATCAGTATGCCGGCAATCTTGCGGTCGCCGACATATATGTCGTTAGGCCATTTTATCACGGCTGCGATCTCTCCGACGGTGGTGTCGGCGACAGTGTCGCACACGGCGAGAGCCACAGCTTCCGACAGCCCGAAGGAGCGGGCCACCGGCAGCGATCCGGGCCGCAGCAGCATCGACATGGTCACGTTCAGCCCCGGCGACGCCTCCCAGGAGTTGCCCCGCTGGCCGCGCCCTTCCGTCTGGCTTACGGCGGCCACCACGGCGCCGTGGCGCAGCGAGCCGGTATTGCGGGCCACGTAGCTGCTCGTCGAATCGGTCTGCTCAAGCATTATGATTTCATATTCTTCCATGCTACAAAGTTAAGAAAGATTTTTTTGGTGATAGCGACAAATTCGCACATCGAGCCGATGGCGAAGCCGTAATTTTGCATCGTCGGTCAGTTACGGCCGGCATCGTCATAATCACAACCTTTATCCCCTCTGAACTATGGAAGAAAATCAAACCGACGCTACAGAAGAGCAATCCGTAACCGCCCCGGCCGAGGCTGAAGAGACCCCGGGCCCCGCTGCCGAAGAATCGCCTGCCGAAACACCCGCTGAAGAACCCACGCCCGAGCCGGCTCCGGCCATCGATGTCGACGCTCTCGTGGCCGAAGCCGAAGAACGCGGCTACCGTCGCGGCATCAACGAAGCCATCGAGCGGCAGATGAACGGTCCGGCCCTTTTCGACGATCTCGCCCGACGCCGCAATGCCGGGCAGCAACCGACAGCCGACGAGGCCGACAGCCTCGCCTCCGGCTTCCTCACCGGCATCCGTCCCGGCGTATGGGACTAAACGCCATCACCCTCAACCCTTTTTATTAACCAACACACAAAACAAACACACCTATGGAATCAGAAAACATCAACACTGCAATCATCAACGGAACAAACGGCGGACATCACGTGGTCGACGGCCCGCTGACCACACCCGCTGCCCGCGAAGCCTCGCCCGACCTGCTGGTGAGCGACGTCGACAGCCGCGTGGTGCGCATCCGCCCCATGGCCACACCCGTCGACCAGATCTCGCGCATGGTGGGCGCCCGCTCCGCCTCATCGATGATCGTGGAATACTACTCCGTCGACACCCGCCCCGGCGCCTCAACTCTCAGTGCCGCGCCCGAGACAGCGCCCGAAGGCTCCACACCCGAAGGCCAGCAGATGTTCGTGATACACACGGCCGACGACCGCCTCTTCGCCCCCTCCGAAACGCTCATCCTGCCCGAAATTTCCGTCGGGAAATCCGACGGCAGCAAGGAATCGGTGATCTTCTACGTCAACGAGCGCATCACCGGCACCACCGGCGGCCTCAAAGTCACCGCGCTCAACATCTCGATGACCGACGAGATCCCCTCCATCGAAGCCGGCGCCAAAATCGTGCGCATGGGGCGCGCCGCCGCCGAGCTCGACGTGCAGACCGCTCAGTTTGAAGCCCTCCCCGAGAAGGCTCGCAACTACTGCCAGATCTTCAAGACACAGGTCGAGCAGTCGACATTCATGCGTCTGTCGGCCAAAGAAGTGGGCTGGACTTTCTCCGATCAGGAAGAGGTGGCCATCATGGACATGCGTCTGGGCATGGAGAAAAGCTTCCTCTTCGGCTCCATGGCGCGTCTCACCGACCCGGTGAAGCATGACGAAGTGCTGTTCACCCGCGGCATCTGGAATCAGGCCGGCGCGGAATATGACCTGAACCTCAGCAACCTTTCGGAAAAGGAACTCATCGAAATGATGAAAGTGGCTTTCACCGGCAACGCCGCCGGCTCGACCCGCAAGATTCTGGTGGCCGGCTCCGAGCTCATCCTCGCCATCAACAAGCTCGACGCGCAGCGAACCATCCTTGCCGGCGACACGGTGACCCGCTGGGGCATCGATTTCAACGAAATCCGCTCGAAGTTCGGCACGCTCTACGTGATCCACAGCGAGGTGTTCGACCAGTGCGGCCACGGCATGGACGGCATGATCATCGATCCGCAGTACATGACCAAATACACCCACCTGCCCTTCCGCGTCGACCATCTCGACCTGAAGAAGTCGGGGGTCCGCAACACCGACGCGCTCGTGGCCACCGAGGCCAGCTGCCTTGTGCTCCGCCACCCGAAGTCGCACATGAGAATCATCGGTTCATGGGACATCGAGTGATCACCCTTTCCGCCGGGCAGCTTATAGCCCGGCGGAAGCTTTCGGGGCTTTTCGAACCGCTGCACGGCGATGCCGACATCACGTGCTGCGACGGCATCGACCTCGACGCACTGCTGCTGCAGCAGATCGACGCATGGTATGCCCGCGTGCTGCTGACGGCGCCGCTCGAAATGCTGCCGCTCACCGACATAGCGCCGCTGGTAAGCATGAGCCTGACGGCCGACGGTGCCGGCATGGTCGTTCTCCCCGAGGGCACGCTGCGCGTAGCGTCGGTGACTATGGAGGGATGGCAGCGTCCTGCCGCCGTGATCACCGATGCCTCTTCGGCCGAAGCGCTTGCCCAGGCCAACCCCTTCGCACGCGGCACGGCGGCCGCTCCGGTGGCCGTGATCCATCCCGACGGCCGTCTGATGCTCTACACGCCTCCACGCGGCGTAGCACGCCTCAGCTCGCTTATGGCCGTAGTGCAGCCACCAGAAGGCACCTATCTACTCACCGAAGCAATGTTCAGCATCCAATGACACCTCACTCACCATCGCCTTTCACCCTCGCACTCGAAGCCTGGCAGGCCTGCGACGGCCTGCGCAGCCGCCGCGAGCGATACAAACGATACACCTACGGCCGCCAGTGGGAGGACACCATCGAATTTGACAGCGGCCGATGCATTTCGGAATACAACCAGGCCCTGTCCAACGGCCAGCATCCGCTCACCAACAATCTCATACGCCAGCTCGTGAAATGCGTCATCGGCAATTTCCGCTCTCGCATAGCCGCTGGCGACGATCCGGCGGCCGACAACCGCCTCCCCGACGAGGATATCCGCCGTAACGCCCTCCTCGAGATGGACTGCCGCATGCTGGAGGAATTCCTAATCTCGGGATGCGCCATCCAGCGCGTCACGGCCGAAAAACGCACGGCCGGCTCTGGCGTGTGGGTCGACAATGTCAGCCCGGCCGATTTCTTCGTCAATCGCTTCCGCGATCCCCGCGGTCTCGACATCGAGCTCATCGGCATGCTCCATTCCATGAGTTATCGTGAAGCCGTGATGCGCTACGGCAACGCCCTTCCCGGGAGCATGGCGGCCCTGCAGCGGGCCTTCGGCAGCGACAACGCTTCGGCAGCCGATCGGCTGCCTGTCGGGTGCCCGGCTTCAGCACTCCGCTTCTTCAGCGCCGGCGGAGGCCACTGCCGCATCATCGAGGTGTGGACGGCCGATTCGCGCAACATCGTGCGCTGCCATGATCGCCGCAATGCCCGTTTCTTCACCGCCGATGCCGCCGATGCCGCCACGCACGGCAACGATATGGAGATGCGCCACGTCACCACGCTCCGCTGGCACTGCCGCATCTACACCCCCGCCGGCGACCTGATCGACGAATACGACTCGCCTTATCGCCACGGCATGCACCCGTTTGCCGTGAAGTTCTACCCGCTCATCGACGGTGAGGTCCACTCCCTTGTCGAAGATATCCTCGACCAGCAGCGTTGCATCAACCATCTCATCACCCTCGTCGACCAGATCATGCGCACATCGGCCAAAGGCGTACTCCTCTTTCCCAAAGACCAGATGCCCGACAACATGACGGCCGCCGACGTGGCCCAGTGTTGGTCGGCGCCCGACGGGGTGATATTCTACAACCCCGGCTATTCGTCCCACGAGCCCCATCAGGTCCACTCCGGCAGCGACTTTTCCGGCGCCTACCGTCTGCTCGAAACGCAGCTCAGCCTCTTCCAGCAGATTTCGGGCGTGAGCGACGCTCTCCAGGGACGCACGCCGCCCACACAGACCTCGGCGGCCCTCTACGACTCGCAGATGCGCTCCGCCGCAATCGCTCTCCTCGACCTGCTCGACACCTACAACACGTTCCGCGGCAAGCGCAACGAGATTGCCCTGCAGGTCTGACTCACTCCCTTGTCCCGACAGCCACGGCGTTTGCTTTTATTAACCGCGCCGTGGCTGTATTTTTGCCCACATGAATTGTAATTTTGCCATTGTAATTCTTTCCGCTTTTACCTTTTTATCTTAATCTCACACACTCATCACACACTATGAACACCTACTCAACAATGAGAGCACGTCGCGACGCCGACTTTGTCCGATGCCTGCGACGCACCCTCGAGGAGCACGCCCACGAACAGCCCACGGTGAAACCTCTCATGCTGCTGACCCTGCGGAAACCGGCGCCGCAATACTATGTCAGCTACGGCTACGCGCTGCGAGTGCTCCGTGAGCGCCGCTCAGGGCTACGCAGCCGCTACAAAGAACGCTCCACTGAGCATATGTGGCAGACTATCGAAAAAGCCGTAGCAAGGCTCCGTGAGCGCCACAATCTGAGCGTCGGCGAAGCGCTGCAGCGCGTGCTCACCGAAGGCCGTGCGCCTGCATTTTTCATCGCTCCCACAACAGCGCAGCGCATCTATCAGGAGTCTCTGGCCATCCATAGCCGCAACTCCCGTTCATCACAACAAACCATCAACCTTAACACACCCGTAAAATGACAATCGCACTCTCGCTCAACGCCCTCACCGACAACATACTGGCACTCGCAGCCATGCGCCGTGCCGTCGGCGACACCGCCTTCGCGACACTCTCGCGCGACCGCCGCCCCGCAATAGCCCGTCTGGCCCGCGGCGCCGCCCCCTCCATAGCCCTCGCCCTGATGCCAGAAATCACCGCCTGCAACCTCCTCGACGAGCCCGACCCTTTCACCCCGCCCACGCCACCCACAGCCACATCCAACACCCCCAACACACCGGCCACATCCCTCACATCCCTCACATCCGTCACATCCGTCACATCCGACACATCAGATACATCCGTCACCCCGCCAGCCGACCTACTCATCACCTTCACC
>URWH01000111.1 GCA_900551515.1 uncultured Porphyromonadaceae bacterium | reverse complement strand
CAATCCCGAGCACAAGAAAAACGGCAAGATGCTTCATAATGACTCACACAAGTTTGAATCCAGATTCCTCGGTGTTACCGTCCCCACCAACCGCAGCGTAATGCTCGGCTCACTGAGTGGCAGCAAACTGGGTATCTGGGTAGCTCACGGTGAAGGAAAATTCTCCTTGCCATACGACGAGGACAAATACAACGTCGTGCTGAAATACTCATACGACGAATACCCTTCCAACCCCAACGGCTCAGATTATTCCATAGCCGGATTGGCAAGTGCCGACGGACGTCATCTGGCCATGATGCCCCACCTCGAACGCGCCATATTCCCCTGGCAATGCGCCTACTATCCCCGATCGCGACGCCGCAACGACGTCACCCCGTGGATCGACGGATTCGTCAACGCACGCAAATGGATCGAGCAACACAAGCTTGAAAAACAATAAACCCCACAACAGGCGGGAGCATCGCTGCAAAGGTCACGGCACCACAGCGCGCTGCTCCCGCCTCCTTTTCAACGCATCGTCATCCAACACATATAATCATCAATAGGTAAAAATATTATGGGAGGTTTCTTCGGCATCACAGCCAAATCGAAATGCGTCGACCGCCTTTTCTACGGCGTCGACTACAACAGCCACATGGGCACTAAACGCGCCGGCATGGCAACGGTGGACAACGGCATCTTCTCCCGCTCGATCCACAACATCGAAAACTCTTATTTCCGCACCAAATTCGAAGGCGACCTGAAAGACTTTTCGGGCAACAGCGGAATCGGCGTCATCTCCGACACCGACGCACAACCTATAATCGTCAACTGCCACCTTGGCAAATTCGCCATCGTCACCGTAGCGCGAATCAATAACATAGCGCAGCTCGAAAAAGAGATGCTCGCCAAAGGACATCACTTCTGCGAACACAGCTACGACATCATCAATCCGACGGAAATGATAGCGGCGCTCATCAGCGATGGCCACGACCTTGTCAGTGGCATCGAGAACGTGTACCGCAACGTCAAAGGATCCTGCTCCATGCTGCTGCTCACCGAAAAAGGCATCATCGCCGCGCGCGATCTGCTGGGCCGCACCCCCATCATAATAGGCAAAGGCGACGACGGCTATGCCGCCTCGTCGGAAAGCTGCGCTTTCACCAATCTCGGATTCGTCGACCACTACAACGTTGGCCCGGGCGAAATCGTAGAGATCACGGCCGAGGGCATGCGTCAGCTCCGCGCTCCGGGCAAACGCAAACAGATATGCTCCTTCCTGTGGATCTACTACGGCTATCCCGTATGCCAGTATGAGGGCCGCAACGTCGACCGCATGCGCTATGTGACCGGCCGCAACATGGGCAAGACCGACACCGACGACGCCGATTTTGTCAGCGCCATCCCCGATTCGGGCATAGGCATGGCACTCGGTTACGCACAGGGCAAAGGCGTGCCCTATCTGCGCGGCATCGTCAAATACACTCCCACGTGGCCCCGCAGCTTCACGCCCTCCACGCAGGAACGCCGAGAACTCGTGGCCAAGATGAAGCTCATCCCCAACAAAGCGCTGCTCAAAGGACGCAAAGTGATATTCTGCGACGACTCCATAGTGCGCGGCACGCAGCTGCGCGACAACGTAAAGGACCTCATCGAGGCAGGCATCGAAGCCGTGCACATGCGCATCAGCTGCCCGCCACTGATCTACCCGTGCGAATATCTCAACTTCACGGCATCAAAAAGCACGCTCGAGCTTATCACCAGGCGCGTCATAGCCGACTTCGAGGGCAGCGACGACCGCAACCTCAAAGCCTACGCCATGGTCGAAGAGATACGCCGCCGTCTCGGGCTGACGTCGCTCCGCTTCAGCTCCCTCGAAAACATCATCGAAGCCATCGGCCTGCCCAAATGCGACATCTGCACCCACTGCTTCGACGGCTCCAGCTACGACAGCACCGACTGCATCTGACCCTCCTGACAACCATACACTCAGCTGTGTCAGGTCAGGCACAGCTCAATAAAGAATGCGATAACAGCCCCCTCCCATGACGTTCGCGCCGGAGGGGGTTAATATTATCAGCATCTTGCCACCATAAGCCTTACCACCTGTTATTCAATTACCTAAGCGTTCTCCGGCGGCTGGAAGCCGCTGCTCCTATGCGTTAGCTATTGAACGGTTGCCGACAGACGGGGTTAGGAGCGGCGGCATCCTGCCGCCGACAAGCTTACCAAATATTAATCAATTACTTAAGCCGACTCCGGAGGCTGGAAGCCGCCGCTACTATGCGTTAGCTATTGAACGGTTGCCGACAGGCGGAGTTAGGAGCGGCGGCATACTGCCGCCGACAAGCTTAACAAATATTAATCAATTACTTAAACGTTAACCGGCGGCTGGAAGCCGCCGCTCCTATGCGTTTGCAATTGCACGGTTGGCGACAGGCGGGGTCAGGAGCGGCGGCATACTTCCGACGGCAGCCTTACATCTTATAATTCAGATATTTAAGAGCCTACTGCGGCTGGAAGCAGCCGTTGCTTGCGCTCGATGGACACTATTTTTTGAATATATTGCGCAGCTCTTGGAATTTAAAGGGAAAAGCGCTATATTTGTGATTATGAAATGAGCTATGGTAGTGCTGTTTTTCATCATACTGGTTTTGATCGTGATTCTTGCCGCCGTCCTTGAGCCGGTGTTTGGCTTTGGTCATGACGTTGCAGGCTATACGGCTTTTGCTTTTGTAGGAGGTGCTTTCATAGCTATGTTTTACTTCTACTTCTTCACCCGTAAAGGCCGTGCGATTGTCCGTGTCTGGAATATTCAGGAGATCCGCAAGAGACGCATCGTAAGGGAATTTAACGAAATGAGTCGCAGGATTAACAAAAAATACTATAAGAAGTTGGATCGTCAAACAGCCCGGGAAATTGACCGGATGTGCGACGGACGCGAACGGCCAACGAATGGTGTGCTATGGGTGCCACCTTTCACTGGGGGTAATCACGGGGGTGATGGTGGAAATTGTGGTGATTGTGGCGCTTTTTAACGTCCTTTCTATCATTTTTCGTTGATAATATCTTTGCGTTAATATTTATATGTTAACGCAATGGCAAAACTTAATCCCGACTATATTAAATGGGTTCTGACGCTGAATGCAACGCAGGCTCAGGAAGAGTATCATAAACTTGAAAAAGCGAATAAAGAGCTTCAGGCAGAGACAAACGCTACCAGGAAAGCGATGGCACAGCTTGAGGCCGAGGGGAAAAAGGGCTCGACTGAGTGGGAAAATCTCCGGCGGTCTATTGATCAGAACTCCAATACGATGTCTGAGAATCGGAACAAGATGGGTGAAGTCTTTAAAAAGATGGACACCGGGGCATTGATTGTCAGGAAGATAAACTCCATAAGCCCTTAAAAATTCCTTGTCATTCCCCAAAAGTGCTTTACCGTAGTTATGGATAGTACGATAAAGCACTTTTTCTATGCAGACAGCCATCCAGCTCGCCGACCACAAGGGAGGCAATCTCCATTTAAAATGCCGACACCCGACGAGGTCGGGTGTCGATGGAGGTACCTAGCAGAATCGAACTGCTGTAAACGGTTTTGCAGACCGTTACCTAACCACTCGGCCAAGGTACCATTCTTATCCGTAGGAGACGGATTGGTTTTGTGAGGACAAAGGTAGGGCTTTTATTTGAATTGGACAATAGTTTGCCCGATTTTTTGCCCGGAAAGTTTCGATAAGATTTCAATGAAGAGCCCAATCGGAAGTACAAGGTCATTTTAGTTCTCTCGTCTTCAGTGAAGGGTTGCGCACGTGAATGGCGTTGCCGTCGGAGTTTTGAGATGGATGAGTGTTACTTGCTGAAGCAGAAGGTGTGGCCGGGAAAATCGAGCAATATGTCCCTATTGCGGAACATATTAAACATGTTCACGGCATAGTTTTCTTCGTCGTTGTCGTAGTAGTAAATTTTTGCTTTGCCTTCGCGTTCGCCGATTTTGAGCCATCCGTCGGGGTCGACAAGCGCAGGATATTTGCCGCGGAGCGACTGGATATTTTCATTGGATATGTGCTTACCGCCGGGGGTGAGCTCATCGGAGGGACGCTTTACGAATGCATGCTGAATGCCGGTATCGAGGAAATAATCGTTAACATCGCCGTCGACCATCATCTCAATATAGTAGCGGCGGCTGAGGGTGAGGATGTTGAGGAATGTCTTTTTAGGTTTCAGCGGGGTGGAATGTTCGTAGCCTTTCGGTGTGTTGAAATACAATGCAATCATTTTTTCATTGCCGCGGAATTCCACTTTGAAGTTTTCGAGGAAATCGATTCCGAGCACTGAGAACCCGGTGCGCGACGGTACGAAGTCGACATTATGCAATATGTTCATGTCGCTATATTGACACTCGTATTTGCTTTCGCCGGTGGAGTCGGGTTCGACTGTCCATTTATACAGAGGGAGGGTGACGGTGTAACGCACGGTCTCGAACTTCACGTCGCCGCGGCCGTCACGTCCGATCACGGGATAGAAGCTGCGCTCGTATTTGAATCCGAGAGAATCGAGCACGGCAAGATCATGCTCGGTGATGGTGCTGAAATCAGCTCCTGTATCGATATGAAACGAGAGTCCCGGACGGAGCTCCACAACTTGAAGATCGTTTTTGACGGGCATTTCGCCCAGACAACCATTGGGCTTTTCCGCAATGATGTCGGTCTGCGATGTTCGGGAGGCAAAAAATATAAGGCCGCCCAACAGGATTATGACGGGTATAATAATTGCCAGGATAATCAGTATCCTTTTTTGCTTGATAGCCATTACGCTTGTATTTTATTAATGCAAATTTAACTTCACTTTTGTTGACTAACAAACAACACAACCACATTGTAACACATTTATCGAACGTGTCACAATTCAGGCGCACTTAGATGAAAATGCGTCAACACTGCCGTTACAGACGCCATGGCATTCACAACCATGTCGGCGCGACCGGTATGTTCCGGCATGTTCCGGCAGCGATTCAAAGTATTTTTCAGGTGTTCGGCGCCGGTTTCTGACTCGTTATTGTTAATTTTGCACCGGAAAACGAAATAAAAAAAGCATATGACTAAACACGGAGCTTTGTTTGACCTCGACGGCGTGCTGATTGACAGCGAATCGACCTACACACTTTTCTGGTCGGAGATCGACCGCATATATCCCACCGGCATCGACAACTATGCCATCGCAATCAAGGGCACTACCCTACCCGAGATTCTGAAGCACTACGATGATCAGGCCGTGGTCGACGACATCCTCAGGCGCATCGACCGCTTTCAGGCCACGATGGAGTATCCGCTCTACGACGGCGTGACGGAATTTCTCGACGAGCTGAGCCGGCGCGGCATCACGGCGGCCATAGTGACCAGCAGCGACGACCGCAAGATGCAGCTGCTGTTCAAGCAGCACCCCACGCTGCGCGATTACTTCGAGGAGGTGATCGACGCCTCGATGATAACCCGGTCGAAGCCCGATCCCGAAGGCTATCTCAAAGCGGCCGAAGCCATAGGATGCGATCCGCACGACTGCTTCGTGTTTGAGGACTCGCTGCAGGGGATTAAAGCCGGGAATGCGTCGGGAGCCACAGTCATCGCTCTCGCCACCACCTATCCCCGACAGGAGCTCATAGGAAAAGCCGCCACGGTGATTGACGGCTTTAAGGAATTTTCGGTGGATGACATGCTGAACCTCGGTTCGATCATATAGGTCGAGCCGGCTCTGAGACTCAGCAGGCTTTGAAGCTCATATCGAGGCCTTTGACCGAGTGAGTCAGCGCGCCTACCGATATGAAGTCAACGCCACATTCGCCATAATCGCGCAATGTGTCGAGGGTGATGCCGCCCGACGATTCGATCTCGGTGCGGCCGGCTATCTGCTTCACGGCCTCTCGGGTGCGCTCAGGCGTGAAATTGTCGAGCATGATGCGGTCAACGCCGGCCTCGAGAGCCTGATTGATCTCATCGGCATTGCGCACCTCCACTTCGATTTTGAGATCGCGGCCTGTCTGCTTGCAGTATGCTTTAGCGGCAGCTACAGCTTGAGGAATGCCTCCGGCAAAGTCGACATGATTGTCCTTGATCAGAATCATATCAAACAGGCCGATGCGGTGGTTGCATCCGCCGCCGATGCGCACGGCCTCTTTTTCGAGCATGCGCATGCCGGGAGTGGTCTTGCGGGTGTCGAGCACCTTGGTTTTCAAGCCTTCGAGGCGTTTCTGATAGCGGGCGGTGGTAGTGGCTATGCCGCTCATGCGCTGCATGATGTTGAGCATCACGCGCTCCGTCTGAAGAAGAGAGCGCACCGGGCCTTCAACGACAAAGGCTATATCGCCGGGCTTCACGTGAGCGCCGTCGTGGATAAACACCGTCATCTTCAGTGACGGGTCGAATTTTTCAAACACTTTTTTCGCTATCTCTACCCCGGCAAGGATACCCTCCTCTTTCACGAGAAGATGCTGGCGTCCCATTTCGCCGGCGGGAATGGT
>URWH01000110.1 GCA_900551515.1 uncultured Porphyromonadaceae bacterium | reverse complement strand
CCATCAGCTATACGGCCACCAATCTCAGCCGCAAGATCGAAGCCACACCCGGCTCACGCATGATAATCACCTACTATCTTAACGGCCAGACCATGGGTCAGAGCGGCCCGATCACACTGATAACCTACCGCACAGTGCCCGGGGGCGCCGTTGAAGTGAAACCCACGGCCGAAGCTGAAGCCGCAAACGCCCCGATATCGGTCACGACAATTAACCGCACCGGCAAATATATCAACCTGTTTGCCCGACTGATGTATAATCCCGACCGCACATTCACCATGATAGCCGACGAGTCGACCGTCGGCACGGAAACGGTGGACCTGTATGTCACCACAGCCGTACCGGCAAGCGGCGACAGCGGTGTGGTGAACGAGCAAGTGGCATCGTTTGACATCTCACAGGTGTGGAACAAAGCCGAGACAATGAGCGTGCGCGTGCATGTCAACAACACCGCCGGCACCCAGAAAGTCTATGAATTCAAGAAATAATCCAGCAATCACAGCAAACCCATGGAACAGAAAAAACAGGAACTTAAAATAGAGCTCACGCCCGAAGTGGCCTCGGGCCACTACAGCAACTTCACCGTCATCAGCCACGGCCCGACGGAATTTTTCTTCGACTTCATCACCGTAGCGCCCAATATGCCCCAGGCCAAAGTGCAGAGCCGCGTGATCATGACGCCTGAAAACGCCAAAAACCTGCTGATGGCCCTGAGCGAAAACGTGAAACGCTACGAATCCACCTTCGGCGAGATCAAACGCACCGTGCCCCGTCAGGAGCCGGGCGGCGACATCCCCAACCCTTTCTTCAACGGGGGCGGCAAGCTCAACTGACCCAAGCGGGACGGCCAACACGGCCGAAAACGCCATTTTAAGCCCTTCTAACAGACTTTGACGATGAAACCCAACCAACTGACCATCTACAACTCGCTTTCGCGCAACAAGGAGCTGTTCCGGCCCATCCACGAAGGCCGCGTCGGGATGTATGTATGCGGCCCGACGGTGTACGGCGACGGCCATCTGGGCCACGCGCGCCCTGCCATCACCTTCGACATCCTCTACCGCTATCTCACCCATTTAGGCTACAAAGTGCGCTACGTGCGCAACATCACCGATGTCGGCCACCTCGAGCACGATGCCGACGACGGCGAGGACAAGATAGCCAAGAAAGCGCGCATCGAGCAGCTCGAACCCATGGAAGTGGTGCAGCATTACCTCAACCGCTACCACAAGGCCATGGACGCGCTCAACGTGCTGCCGCCCTCGATAGAACCTCACGCATCGGGTCACATCATCGAGCAGATCGAATACATCAAGAAGATACTCGAAAGCGGATATGCCTACGAGAGCAACGGATCGGTCTACTTCGACGTGCCCAAATACAACCGCGACCACCACTACGGCAAGCTGTCGGGGCGCAACATCGACGAGCTTCTGTCGGCCACGCGAGCGCTCGACGGCCAGCAGGAGAAACACAACCCGGCCGACTTCGCGCTCTGGAAAAAAGCGTCGCCCGAACACATCATGCGGTGGCCTTCGCCGTGGAGCGACGGCTTCCCGGGGTGGCATCTCGAATGTTCGACCATGGGCGAGAAATATCTCGGCGAAACGTTCGACATCCACGGAGGCGGCATGGATCTGCGCTTCCCGCATCACGAATGTGAGATAGCGCAGTCGGTGGCCCACAACGGGCACGACACCGTGCACTACTGGATGCACAACAACATGATCACCATCAACGGTCAGAAGATGGGCAAATCGCTGGGCAACTTCATCACGCTCGACGAATTCTTCACCGGCAGCCATCCGCTTCTCACCCAAGCCTATTCGCCGATGACCATCCGCTTCTTCATCCTCCAGGCCCAATACCGCGGCACTGTCGATTTCAGCAACGAAGCGCTTCAGGGCGCCGAGAAAGCTCTCCAGCGCATGACTGAAGGGTACCGTCGCCTGCAGGCGCTGAAGCCGTCGGAGGAGTCGACCGTCGACGTCGACGGTCTGATGGCAAAATGCTACGCGGCGATGGACGACGACCTGAACACGCCCGTGCTGCTGGCCCATCTGTTTGACGCCTGCGGCATCATCAACCGCATCAACGACGGCCACGACAAAGCCACCGCCAAGGATCTGGATACGTTGAAAAGCATCTTCGACACTTTCCTCATCGAGATCCTCGGCATGCGCCTCGAAGGTGCCGGCTCCGAGACGGGCGCCAGCGACATGAAGCCCTACGAAGAGGCCGTGGACCTGCTCCTTGAGATGCGCTCCAAGGCCAAGGCCAACAAAGACTGGACCACCAGCGACATGATCCGTGACCGTCTCGCCGCCATAGGGTTCGATGTAAAGGACACCAAAAACGGCTTCGAGTGGAGTCTTAAATAACACGACAGATCAGAAACACTGCAAGGGGACGCATCAACACCTTCACGTTGATGCGTCCCCTTGTTTTTTGTTTCGCACGGGCGCGCCATGCGGGCGGGGGAATGCGGGTGCGTCCGCATCCGCATGGTCCACATCCCAAATGATTCCGGGAAATTACATTCGCATGATGCGGACGCACCGGTGGCGCGTCCGTACCGGGATCGCGGGGAATACCGTCCGCATACGCATGCCCCGACCCACATGATGAGGGGGTGTATTCAGGTGGGACGGATGTATATGCATGGGGGATGGGGGTTCATTCGGTTGATGCGGACGCACCGGTTATTTGAAGGTGAAGGTGATGTCGCCTGACTGACGATCGGGGGCATCGGATTTGGGGGTGACGCGGGCGCTTCGGGCACGGCGCAGACATTCCGAGGTGACCGCATTGCTGTAACCGCCGCCGCTTTTTAGCTTCGCTTCCACGACTTTGCCTTGCGGATCGACCGTTATTGTCACGACCACTTTGCCGGGATTAGGAGCGTCGATGCCATCGGTGCTCACAGACACTTTACGTCCACCCAGATTGCCGGAGCCGGAGCCTCGGTATTTTCCTTTCGACGAACCGGAACCGGCACCGGTGCCTTTATCCGACTCGCCAGTGCCTTCGCCGCCCTTTTGAGAGCCTTTGCCCCAGCGGGATGCAGCCTCTTTCTTTGTGTCGGGTTTCGGCGCTTCCTTGGCTGTGGCATCGGGCGTGGCCGATTTTTCGGGTCCGGTCTTTTGCTGAGGCTTGGGATTGGGCGCTGTGACGGGGGCGGGGAGTGGAGAAGTGACCTGCTGAGCGGGAGCGTCGGGCAGCACGGGCATCACCTCGACATATTCGTCGGCCAGGAGGACGGCGGTGGTGTCGGGGGCGGGAGGCCACTCCGAACCGTCGGGGGGCACAAACGACAGGCGCGTGAAGATGAGCCACAGCAACATCCCTGCAAAAAGCAGAACCGCCACCGCACCGGCTATCAGACGATATTTCTTTTGATTATCCATCCGCGATTAGGGTTAATGGGCATTGGTTTCGGCCGGAGTATTGTTTTCAGCCGGGGCAGGGGAGTCGGGAGCCTTGGTGGCGAGCACCATCTTGATGCCGTGGCGGGCGCCGATGTCGAGGATGCCGGCGATATCGCCGTAGGGCACAGAGACGTCGGCACGCACCGACACCACAAACTGCTCACCCTCGGCCACGTTGCCCTTTTGCGTCTCGAGATAGCTCTCGAGCGAGGCAAGATCAAGATTGGTGAGCGAATTGTCGTCGTCGGAAAGCTGGGCGATGATCACGCCCTCGGGGAGCACGTGGACATAGACCTGCGGCTTTATGGCCGTCTGCTCCGAGCTCTGCGGGAGATTGAGCTCCAGTGCTGTGGGGAACACGTAGGTGGAGCTGACCATGAAGAAAATGAGCAGCAGGAAGATTATATCGGTCATCGATGCCATCGAGAATAGCGACGACATCTCATATTGTCGTTTCAGAGCCATCGGCGTGGGGGATTATGAGTTGGCGGCGTTGTCTTTTTTCACCGGCTCGTTGAGGAGGTCCATGAACTCCATCGTGGCCGATTCGAGACGCCGCATCACACCGTTGATGCGAGCCACGAGATAGTTGTAGGCAAAGAGCGCGATGATGCCCACGATCAGACCGGCAACGGTGGTTACGAGAGCCTGATAGATGCCGTCGGCGAGGACGCCGATGCCGGCTGAAGAGCCTGCCGATGCCATACCGTAGAACGACTGCACCATGCCTATTACCGTGCCGAGGAAGCCGAGCATAGGCGCACCGGCGGCTGTGGTGGCGAGCCAGGGCAAACCTTTGCCGAGGGCGGCCACCTCGATGTTGCCGGTGTTTTCGATGGTCACGAGGACATCGTTCATGGGGCGTCCGATGCGACTGATGCCCTTGTCGATGAGCCGTGCATATGGGGTGTCGGCACGACGGCAGATGTTGTGAGCGTCGTCGATGCGGCCTTCGACTATAGCGTCGTTGATTCGGTGCATAAAGCCCGAATCCTGCCGCGAGGCACGGCGGATGACCAGAGCGCGCTCCACGAAGACATAAATGGAGATGAGCGCCAGCAGGGCGAGAGGAATCATGATGAAACCGGCATTGACGCAAAGATCCCACAGGTTGGGACCCTGGGCGGCCGGCGTTGCTGCATTCAGAATCATGGGCGGATGATTGATGGGTTAGGGGGTGGGTTAGAGATAAATGTGGGTTCAGCGCTTGCCGAGACACTGGCGGTAGCGCTTAATGGTTTCTTCGATGCCGAGATAGAGTGCGTCGGCAATGATTGCATGACCGATCGACACCTCGTTGAGATAGGGCAGACGGTCGTGGAAATATTCGAGATTTTCGAGGTTGAGGTCGTGACCGGCGTTCACACCGAGGCCGGCCTTATGTGCGGCGATGCTCGCCTCGACGAATGGAGCGACGGCATTTTCGCGGTCGGCGGCATAATTGTCGGCATAGGGTTTGGTGTAAAGCTCCACGCGGTCGGCTCCGGCACGAGCGGCGGCGCGTATGTTTTCGGGATCCGTGCCCACGAAGATGGAGGTGCGGATGCCGGCTTCGCGCAGACGGTCGACAATGGCGGTAAGGAAATCGAAATTGGCCTCCACATCCCAGCCCTCGTGAGAGGTGAGATCGCCCGGGGCATCGGGGACGAGGGTCACTTGTTCGGGGCGGATTTTCAGCACCAGGTCCATGAACTGATCCGAAGGATAGCCTTCGATATTGAATTCAGTCTTTATGAGGGGACGCAGAGCGAAAACGTCGTCATGGCGGATATGGCGCTCGTCGGGGCGCGGATGCACGGTGATGCCGTCGGCACCCAGTCGCTCGCACTCGCCGGCAAAGCGCTGCACATCGGGGACGTTCTCGCCGCGGGCGTTGCGCAGCGTGGCTACTTTGTTGATATTTACGCTTAAATTTGTCATCACTAAGATAAAACCTTACTATTATGAGCTTGTTTAATAAAAAAGCGCTCTTCTGAAATATAATTGCTAAATTTGCATTCTCATTCCATTGAGAGCACAAATTTACAGAGAATAAATGGGAATTGAAAGCGAAATGAAGGCAAATAAGGGCATATTTTCCGCGGGCGGCGAGCACGAGACGGAGATCCGGCATACGGCGCGCCACCTCTTCCCGCCGCTTCCCGAGAGCAGCGAGCTGACACTTGTGTGCCGCCGCGACGACTACAGCGCCTCGGCGATAGCGCGCGCCGTGGAGGATGCCGACGCCCATCTGCTTAACCTCAACGTCACATCGGCCGACGCCGGACCCGACGAAGTTTCGGTTGACCTCCGCGTGAGCCACCGCAACACAGGCAGTGTGGCCCGCTCGCTCGAACGCTACGGCTTCCGTGTTACCGACATGCGCGAAGGCTACGACGACTTCGAGAAGATGCGCCGCCGTATCGACGAGCTCATGACGCGCATCGAGCTATGACCCAGCCGCTTCATCCATTCCACCACCAGTCACTCCACATCATCTCCACAATGAAAAGAATAGCCATTTTCGGCAACAAATCACAAAAGACCGGTTTCGACAAACTGGCGCGGCTCATCGAACTGCTCCGCACTGCCGACGCGCACTTTGAAATCGCTGTGCAGCGGCGCTACATGGAGTTTCTCGAGCGCACGACAGGCCTTGCGCCCGACACCTTCCCGCGTTTTGAGACCTACGAAGGCGATGCCGACCTGGCCCTCAGCATCGGCGGCGACGGCTCCTTCCTCACCACGGCGGCAAGCGTGGGCGGCTACGAAACGCCCATCCTCGGCATCAACTCCGGCCACTTAGGCTATCTGTCGGCGGCCGAGCTTGAGAATCCGGAAGAGATCATTGCCGAGATAGCCGACGACGACTTCATCATCAGTCCGCGCTCGGTGATAGAGGTGGAGGTGAGCGGACACCATAAGCTCGTGCGTCAGGCCGCCCTCAACGAGGTGGCGATACTCAAGCAGGACACGGCGTCGATGATCACCGTCGACACCGCACTCGACGGCTCGCCGCTGGCCAAATACCGCGGCGACGGCCTCATCATCTCGACGCCCACCGGCTCGACGGGCTACAACCTGTCGG
>URWH01000109.1 GCA_900551515.1 uncultured Porphyromonadaceae bacterium | reverse complement strand
AGCCTGCAGGGGGTCGAGGCGGCAGTTGTAGCCGGCGAAGATGTTGTGGTAGCGGCGGTCGCTGCCATAGTTGGAGAGCGCGCGGATGGCGGCTGCCAGTTCGCCGTCGTGAGTCACGACAGCTCCGGCATCGCCCAGGGCGCCGATGTTTTTTGTCGGATAAAAGCTGAAAGCGCCGGCGTGGCCGAGAGCTCCGGTCATGTCCGACGTGTGCAGCCCGCGGCAGCGTGCGCGTGCGCCTATCGACTGCGCCGCGTCTTCCACCACGATCAGACTGTTGTCTCGTGCCGCCTGAGCTATCTGCGGGTCCCAGCAGGCGCGGCCGTAGAGGTGTACCGGCAGCACAGCCTTTACGCGGTCGGTCATAGCTTTTTTGATGCCTTCGGCCGACAGGTTCATGGTCGAAGGGTCGGGGTCGACGGGCACCGGGATGAGTCCGGCGTCGGTCACCGCGAGCAGCGAAGCAATATATGTGTTGGCCGGGACGATCACGGCGTCGCCTTCCCTGAGCCTGCCCAGCCGTATCAGAGCGGTGAAGATGAGGCGGAGCGCGTCGAGACCGTTGCTCACGCCCACGGCATACGGCGCTCCGCACAGCGAGGCGAGCTGTCGCTCGAAAGCTTCATTTTCCTCACCGCCGATGTAGCGGCCGCTCCCTATGACGCGTGCGGCGGCTTCTCTGAGCTGCGGCTCGTAGGGAGCGTTGGCAGCTTTGAGATCAAGGAAGGGATATTTCAGGCGATTGTCAGTCATCACGCTCCCCGAATGCTTTGCGTTTGGCCTCGACGAAATCGTCGAAGTGCCGGATATAGTCGGTTTCGTCGAAATTTGTCGACGACAGCACAAGAGCGATGCTTCCCGATGAGAAATTGGAGAGCGAGTCCCAGATGCCGGCCGGGACATAGAGGCCCTCGTAGGGACGGCGAAGCGTGAACGTGCGCGACGAGATGCCGTCGGAAACGGTCACGTCGAAGCATCCGGCCGTGGCCACGATGATGCACTGGTCGGTGTTGTGGCAGTGGCCGCCGCGCCGGGTGTCGGTCGGTATGTCGTAGATGTAATAGATGCGTTTGATGGCAAAAGGCAGTTCGTCGGAGTTCTGAGCTACGGTCAGGGTGCCATAATTGTGCGGATGCCGTTCGAGGCTGATTATCCGGCAGTCATCGATTGTGGTGGCCGGCGTTTTAGATGTCTTGTCCATAATGGCTGTCGTTGGATAATCGGTCGAATTCGTCTTTGTTGCGGATGTAGTCCACTTCGTCGTAAAGCGTGTCGGTGGCTATGAGCACCGAGGCGTTGGTGGCGAAATTGTCGATCTCGCGCCAGGTCATAGGAGGCACAAAGAGAGCCTGATCGGGGCGTGAAAGCGTGAACCGGCTCACTTCGCCTTCGGCAGTCTGGGTGGTGACGCGCACGCTGCCCGACAACGCCACTATCACTTCCTGCGCGGAATAGTAGGCATGGCCCAAACGCATCTGACCCGAAGGCACGTCGGTGATCCAGTAGACGCGCACCGGATTCAGCGGCAGAGTCGAAGGATATTGCAGCACCGAGAGGTTGCCGCGCGTGTCGGCTATTTTGATGACATCGAATATGTGCGGCTTATTCGATACCATTTTCCGCGAGGTTTAGCAGATATTGTCCGTAGTGGTTGTTTTTCATCGGCTCCGCGAGCTTAGCCAGCTGCGCTGCGTCGATCCATCCTTTGCGGAAGGCTATCTCTTCAAGAGCGGCCACTTTGAAACCCTGACGTTTCTCGATGGTCTCGATGAAATTCGATGCCTCCATCAGAGAGTCGGTGGTGCCGGTGTCGAGCCATGCGAATCCGCGGCCCAGACGCTGCACCGACAGGTTGTCTGATTCGAGGTAGGCCTGGTTGACGGAGGTGATCTCAAGTTCGCCACGAGCCGACGGACGGATGGTCTTCGCCGTTTTCACAACGGAGTTGGGATAGAAATACAGCCCCACCACGGCGAGATTCGACTGCGGTTTCTGCGGCTTCTCCACGATGGATGTGGCGCGCCAGTTCTCGTCGACGGTCACCACGCCGTAGCGCTGCGGGTCGTGGACGGGATAAGCAAAGATGGTGGCGTCGCCGCTGTCGGCCGTCTCGGCGGCCTTGCGGAGCATGGCTGTGAAGCCCTGGCCGTAGAAGATGTTGTCGCCGAGCACAAGGCACACGCTGTCGTCGCCCACAAATTCCTCACCGATGATGAATGCTTGCGCCAGACCTTCTGGACGCGGCTGCTCGGCATACTGGAAGTTGACGCCGATGTCGCTGCCGTCGCCGAGCAGACGCCGGAACATCGGCAGATCGGTGGGCGTGGATATGATGAGGATGTCACGGATTCCGGCGAGCATCAGCACGGAGATCGGATAGTAGACCATCGGCTTGTCGAAAACCGGGATCAGCTGTTTGGAGATGCCTTTGGTTATGGGGTAAAGTCGGGTGCCTGAGCCGCCGGCCAGTACGATGCCTTTCATTGCTGCGAATTAAGTGGTTAGAGGAGTGGTTTAACGGTTGCCGTACATCTCGTCGTAGTATTTGCGATAGTCGCCCGAAGTGACGCTCTCGATCCAGGGCTGGTTGTCTAGGTTCCAGCGCACTGTCTTTTCGATGCCTTCAGTGAACGGCGTCTCGGGATACCATCCGAGCTCTGTGGCTATTTTTGTGGGGTCGATGGCATAGCGCATGTCGTGGCCGGGGCGGTCGGTGACGTAGCGGATGATGCTGTAGTCGATCGGGCGCTCGGGGTGGCGGAGCAGACGGCGGTAGGTCGGCTCCTCGCGCATGATGCGGGCTATGATGTCGATGATCGATTTGACGATGTTGATGTTTTGCTCCTCGTTGAAGCCGCCGATGTTGTACACCTCGCCGATGCGTCCCTCGCGGAGCACCATGTCGATGGCTTTGGCGTGATCGGCCACGTAGAGCCAGTCGCGCACGTTCTCGCCCTTGCCGTAGACGGGCAGCTCTTTGCCTTCGAGGATGTTGTTGATGATGAGCGGAATCAGCTTCTCGGGGAACTGATAGGGGCCGTAGTTGTTGCTGCAGCGGGTGATGTTGACGGGCATGCCGTAGGTGTCGTGATAGGCCAGCACGAACAGGTCGGCCGATGTCTTGGCGGCAGAATATGGCGAGCGCGGTGCGAGCGGGGTGTGCTCCGTGAAGAAGCCGCGGCCGAACGTCTTCAGATTCTTGCGGCCTTCGATCACGCGCTCCACTTCGTCGCTCACTTCAAGCGGACGTGCCGTGTCGTAGTCTTTTGTCAGCGAGCCGTAGACCTCGTCGGTGCTTATCTGCAGGAATTTTTTGCCTTCGCGGTATTTCGGTTTGCCTTGATCGTCAGTGCCGTCGAGCCATGCTTTGCGGGCGCAGTCGAGGATGTTCTGCGTGCCGAGGATGTTGGTCTCGAGGAAAAGACGCGGGTTGGTGATGCTGCGGTCGACATGCGATTCGGCGGCGAAGTTCACCACGAAGTCGGGGTCGAATTCCTCCATCAGCCGTGTGACCAGCTCACGGTCGCCGATGTCGCCTTTTACGAACTGCACGTTGGGGAGCTCGATTTCTTCCTTTATCGTCATGGGGTTGCCGGCATAGGTGAGGGCGTCGAGAATGAGTATTTCAACGTCGCTGCCCCATTTGGCCAGCACATATTTCACAAAGTTGGCGCCGATGAAGCCTGCGCCTCCTGTCACGAGATACTTTTTCATGTAGTCGTTGGTGTAAGATTGTTCAATGTTGCAAAAGTACAAAATCATATTTATATAATGTGTGCCGATGCACATTATTTTTACGGGTGCGATTGCGGTGTTGTGGCGGCGTCTGCGCTTTTTCCCGTTTCGACGCTGGTTCAGAAATTATTGCAGCCGGGCGCAAAACAAAATGCCGCGGAGGATGTTTCTATAGTAAAACGAATGCCCAGATTGCAGGGAAACGGGAATTCGGTAATCGAATTTTCAAATTCCCGACGTGATTTTGTTAAATTTCAAAAATTATTATATCTTTGTGCCGAATTTATCATTTTTAAACCAAATTCAAATGAAAAAATTATTCCTTATCGCTATTGCAGCTGCCGGTATGATGACAGCTCAAGCACAGCAGGCATTGGAAGCACCTTCTTTCGGATCGAATTGGTCAGTAGGTATTGAAGGTGGTGGCATCACCCCTCTTTACGATGGCTCTTCATTCATCGGTGATATGCGCGGTGGCTTTGGCGTTCGCGTCCAGAAACAGATCTCAACCGCATTCGCTCTCGGTGTTGAAGGCGCTGCTTACATCAACACATCCTACGGTGAATCCAAAACAGCCATTGACAACTCATATGTAGGCGCTTACGGTGCAGTCAACCTGTTCAATCTCTTCGGCGGTTACAAATGCGACGGCCGTTTCTTCGACATGGAAGTTCAGGCCGGTGCAGGCTGGGGACACACCTATGTTAACGGCGACGGTGACTACAACTTCTTCGCTACAAAAGCTGGCCTCAACTTCAACTTCAACGTTACCAAAAACCTCACTCTCGCTCTCCGCCCCGCAGTTATCTGGAATATGAGCGACGCAGATGTAAACCAGACCTCTGCCGCTTACAATAAAGAAACATCTGCTTTCCAGATCTTCGTAGGCGTTAACTACAAATTCGGTGAAGGCTTCAAATGCGCCGACCTCAAAAACCAGGCTGAGATCGATGCCCTCAACGCTCGCATCAACGCTCTCCGTGGCGAACTCGACGCTTGCCTCGCTGCTAACGCTGCCGCTGAATCGCAGGTTGCCGCTACAGCTGCTGAACTCGAAGCTTGCAAGAACCGCAAACCCGAAGTTGTTCAGGCTGTCAACAACAACCTCCAGAGCGTCCGCTACGTATTCTACAAGATCGGTAGCTCGAAGATCGGTATCGACCAGCAGCCCAACGTTGAAATGGTTGCTTCTTACCTCAAGAACCACAAAAACGCAAAAGTTGTTGTCAAAGGCTACGCTTCGAAGGACGGCAACCTCGAATTCAACAAGAAACTCGCTGCAGCTCGCGCTGAATCAGTTAAGACAATGCTCGTTAAGAAATACGGCATCGCTGCTGACCGCATCACAGCTGAAGGCGAAGGCATCGGCGAAATGTTCACCGAAAACGACTGGAACCGCGTTTCGATCTGCACACTCGAAGACTAATTCCTAATTCATAAAAAATCTTAAAAGCCTGCCTTTCGGCAGGCTTTTTTGTTAAATAGGTTATGAAGCAGACGAAAAATAGGACTTAAAGTAAAAAAATGGTCCATTTTAGCACAAATATCTAAAAAAACGTTATCTTTGCACCCAAATACAGATATATACGTATAATTATTTAAAGCACAATGAAAAAAGTTTTACTTATCGCAGCAGCCGCTTGCGCTGTAATCGGCGCTCAGGCTCAGGAAACCAAGGCTTATGTTACGCCCGGTTTCTTTGACAACTGGTCAGTGGGTATTGATGGAGGTGCTACTACTCCTCTTGCAAAACATCACGCATTCTTCGGCGACATGCGCGGAGCTTTCGGTCTTCACATTCAGAAACAGGTTTCGCCCGTTGTTGCCGTAGGTGTTGAAGGCGCTCTCGCTGTCAACACATCGTCATGGTCACAGAAATTTTTTGAGGATACTTTTGCCGACTATTATATGCCCGGCCGCAGCACCACTGCAATCGACAATTCTTATGTCGGCGCATATGCTTCGTTCAACCTCTTCAATCTTTTCGGTGGTTACAAATGCGACGGCCGTTTCTTCGACATCGAACTCGTAGGCGGTGCAGGTTGGGGACACAACTTCTACAATAAGATGGCTCTATATCCCCTCTCTATCGACGCTCAGGATCAGAACTACTTCGCTACAAAAGTTGGCTTGAACCTCAACTTCAATGTTTGCGAAAACCTCACCGTTTCTCTGAAACCGTCGGTTACCTACAACATGACCGGTACCAAATTCGAACCGCTTGATATCGATCAGACCTCAGCCGGTTACACCCGCGAAAAAGCCACATTCAACATCTTCGCCGGCGTTAGCTATAACTTCGGCCCCGGCTTTGTTTGCGCCGACACTAAGAATCAGGCAGAAGTTGATGCCCTCAACGCCCGCATCAACGATCTCCGCAGCCAGATCGACGCTTGCAACGCTGCCGCTGCCGCTACTCAGGCTAAAGCCGCTGCCACTGCAACCGAACTCGAAGCCTGCAAGAACCGCAAACCCGAAGTCGTTCAGTCTGTAAACAACAACCTCCAGAGCGTACGCTACATCTTCTACAAGATCGGCAGCTCAAAGATCGGTGCTGACCAGCAGCCCAACGTTGAAATGGTTGCTTCTTACCTCAAGAACCACAAAGACGCCAAGGTAGTTGTCAAAGGCTACGCTTCGAAGGACGGCAACCTCGAATTCAACAAGAAACTTGCTGCTGCCCGCGCTGAATCGGTTAAGACTATGCTCGTCAAGAAATACGGCATCGCTGCTGACCGCATCACAGCTGAAGGCGAAGGCATCGGCG
>URWH01000108.1 GCA_900551515.1 uncultured Porphyromonadaceae bacterium | reverse complement strand
TGAAATGCTCGCCGTGATGAAGGCCAAACTCGATGCCAGCCGCGCACTCCTTTATGAGACAGCACGTTTCGTTGACGTCTACAAAATCTATGAGGATATCGCCAAAGAGCGCACCCTCACTCCCGAGGAACGCAAAGAGATGAAGGCTTACACAAAGCTCGCCGACGCTTGCACGCCGCTCGCCAAAGGGCTTGGCAGCGAATACTGCAACCAGAACGCCTACGACGCTATTCAGATCCACGGCGGTTCGGGCTTCATGAAGGACTATGCCTGCGAACGCGTTTACCGCGACGCCCGCATCACTTCCATCTATGAAGGCACAACGCAGCTTCAGGTCGTGGCTGCTATCCGCCACGTCACCACCGGCACTTATCTCGGCATGATCCGCGACTATGAGGCTATCGAAGTGAAGGAATCGCTCCAGCCCCTCCGAAAAGTGCTCGCCGATCTCACCGCCCGCTATGAGGCTGCCGTCGCTTCGGTGCTTGAAGTGAAAGATCAGACCTACACCGACTTCATGGCACGACGCATGGTTGAAATGGCCGGCAACATCATCATGAGCCACCTGCTCATCCTCGATGCCAACCGCAACGAGGCCTTCACCAAATCGGCCGAGGTCTACAGCAAGATGGCACAGGCTGAAGTGACTAAACACGCCGACTTCATCGCCAACTTCACTCCCGCTCAGCTCGACGCCTACAAAGCTTAGAGCCTACTCCACAAAATTTGTTAACGTCAGGGCGGCGTATTTTCGAGTGAATTTCTTGAGTTGAAGAAGGAACGATGCGGGCATCGTGACTGATGAGACTCGAAGAAAGTCGCCGGAAAGACGCCGGTCAGTAAAAAATAATAATATTAAATGGAGCTAATTCCAAAAATCTGTTAATGCATTCACGACAAGAAAATATGTCAGAAACAACGAGTATCGCATCAGCACATCATCTTTGGCACTGCTGCGACCCTGACGTTAACAAATTTTGTGGAATAGGCTCTAAACAACGCTTATCCTCATGGATTACTGGATAGCAATAGACAACCGTAAAATCGGCCCGCTGCCATTGGACGAAGTGGTGAACCACCCGGTCACACCCGAAACGCTCGTATGGCGCGACGGGCTCCCCACATGGGTCCCGGCCGGCTCCCTCCCGGAGCTGGCCGAGGCTTTCGGGTGGGACAGGAAGCCGCCGGTGACTCAGCCGATGCCTGCCGGCGCAGCCTTCATGCCGCCCGTGCCATCGCCCGTCGACAGGCAACCGCTGACCGACAGCGAGATACCGCCGATGCCGCCCACTTATCTGGGGTGGTGCATCGCGGCCATAATATGCTGCTGCATGATCCCCGCCATCGTGGCGCTGATCTATTCGGTGCGCGTGTCGTCGCTCTACAATTCGGGCGATTTCAAGGGCGCACAAAAAGCTTCCGACCGCACCGAACTGTGGCTCATCATCGCCATCACCCTCGGCCTGCTGTCGTTGCCTTTCATGATTGTAATGCAGGTACTTGCGGCATAACGCCGCACATCCCCCGCCGTCGCATCAGTAGTCACTGAAGATGCGGGGCTTTATCACTATGCCCACACGCAACATCGAGTGATACTTGTTGTAGTCGAGCATCCCTTCGCCGTAGCCGTTGTAGTATTGCAGGAAGAGAAACTGATTGTCGCGGCGGAACAGACGGTAGTTGAGCTCGACGATCGTGTTGTAGTTGAGCGACCATCCGCGGCGTTTCACCAGCGTGACCGAGGCGCCGAAGCGGCGGTCGGCGGTGAAAAACGAGGTGCCGACCTGATAGATGCCGCTATAGTCGAGGATGTCTTTATTGTACATGCCGTCGACTATCGGTATCCAGAATTTTCCGTGGACAATGAAGTTGGGGTCGATCATGATGTTGGCGCCTACGCTCACTTTGTTCCACGAACGCGACTGCACGCCGTCGCGCCCGTTGCTCTCATGCTCGAGCAGCAGCATCAGCTTGCCGATGAAACGGTTCTTGACGAATAGCGGCTTCACCAGACCGATGCCCGGGTTGAAGTTGAGGTCGGTCATCGGCATCGAATTTTCGAGCACGTTCCAGAACACTTTTTGCGTATAGAACAGAAAAAGATAGGTGTTCCAAGGCAGCGTGCTCCTGGTAAGGCGCTGGGCTATTGACACCTGGAATTTCACATCGCAGTTCTCGCGCGTGGGCTTATATCCCACGGGGACGCCGAATGTGAAATAGTTGTCTTTGTAAAGACCGAAATAGGGCTGGTTGTCGAATTCACGCCGGAGGCTGTCGGTGTTGTATTTCACACCACCCTCCGCTACAATCTGAGCATGCGCTGTCATGCCTGAGCACGCAGCGGTCAGAAAAAACATCAGATGAATCAACAGGCGTTTCACGTCGCAAAGTTACACACAAGCTTCTGAATTTCGGCAACAGCAGCTCTGATTTTTAATGCCCTTTCGATATATTTTCTTGCTTAAATGGCCACTGTTGACTAACTTTGCGACATTCAACACCCAAAACAAGCATCGCATTGAAACGTCACATAACCACTCTCATCGCCCTGCTCGCCCTTCTGCTGCAGAGCTGTTCCGGCGATGACAATTTCGTCATCGAAGGCACCGTCAGAGGCATAGCTTCGCAGAATGTCACGCTCACCTACTTTGCCAACGGCGGCCTCAAAAGCATCACCATGCCGGCCACCGACGGCCATTTCGCCTTCTCCGCGTCGTCGCCTTCGGCCACCCTCGCACTGATCAGCGTGTCGCCCGACAACCATCGCCTGGCCACCGTCATCGTGCGCAACGGCGACCATATCACCATCACTGCCGACATCAACGACCCCTATGCCGCCGAGGTGAAAGGCAACGCCGATTCGGAAGCCATCGCTAAGTGGATCAAAGAAAACACCACCATCCTGCGCAACCGCAACACCGCCGCCATCAACCGCGCCGTTGAGAAATATGTGGGCGCTAACAAAGATCAGCTCCACGCTCTGGCCATCCTCTCAACATTCTACACCAGCGAAGGTTATGAGGCGAAAGCCGACTCGCTCTTCTCGCTGCTCTCCCCCGAAGCCCGTCCGGTCGAGGTGGCCCAAGGCTTCGACATGGTCATAAGCTCGCGCCTGTCGGCCATGAAAAACAGCCCGGTGCCCATGCTCAAGCTCTACGAGCGCAGCGACTCGATAGTAACCGTCAATCCGATGCGCCACAGCGCCACGCTGCTCTGCTTCATCGACACCGAAGGCGGCTCACGCGACTCCATAGCCTCGCAGCTGCGCTATCTCACAGGACATTACGACAAATCACGCTTCGCCGCCGTCGAGATTTCGACAGCGCCCGACTCGGCCGCATGGCGCCAGAGCATCCGGCGCGACTCCACCATGTGGACGCAGACATGGGTGCCCGGGGGCACCGCCGGAACGCCCATCCGCAGGCTCGCCATACCCCGCCTCCCCTATTTCATAACCGCCGACTCCACCGGACGCGCCATCTACCGCGGATCATCGGTGGCCAAAGCCCGCAAGGCCGTCGAATCGGTTCTCAAATAGCCGCACACCTATCAACCAGCCCGTCAACTCACAAACCGCCAACAGCATGTTAGTCAAAATCTATGGCGCCGCCGTGCAAGGCATTGACGCCATCAAAGTGACCATTGAAGTCGATGCCTCGACAGGCATTGCATTTCATCTCGTGGGGCTCCCCGACACCGCCGTCAAGGAGAGCTATCAGCGTGTCGTGGCGGCCCTGCGCCAGTCGGGGATCGGCTTCCCCAAGCGCCATTTCGTCATCAACCTGGCTCCGGCCGATGTGAAGAAGGAAGGCGCGGCCTACGATCTGCCCATAGCCATCGGCATCCTCGCCGCCGCCGGAAAGATACCCGCCGACACCCTCGGCCGATTCATGATCATGGGCGAGCTCTCGCTCGACGGCTCGCTGATGCCTATCCGCGGCGCACTCCCGATGTCGATACTGGCACGCAGCCTCGGTTTCGAGGGCATGATAGTGCCCAAGGCCAACGCCACCGAAGCCGCCGTGGTCAACCGTCTGGCCGTCTATGGCGCCGACAACATCACTCAGGTGATCGACTTCCTTAGCGGCAAGGGCACTATCGAACAGACCATCGTCGACACCCGCGCCGAATTTGCCGCCGAAGCCGGCCGATTCGACTTCGACTTCAGCGAGGTGAAAGGGCAGGAAAATGTGAAACGAGCCTTCGAGGTGGCATGCGCCGGCGGCCACAACATACTTCTCGTAGGTCCTCCCGGTGCCGGTAAATCAATGATGGCCAAGCGACTGCCATCCATACTGCCGCCACTGTCGCTCCAGGAAGCCCTCGAAACCACGAAGATCCACTCCGTGGCCGGAAAGCTGCCGCGAGGGTCGCGCCTGATGACACGGCGCCCCTTCCGTTCGCCCCACCACACCATATCGCCCGTGGCCCTCGTGGGCGGCGGCGCCAACCCCATGCCCGGCGAGATATCGCTGGCTCACAACGGCATACTCTTTCTCGACGAGTTTCCCGAATTCTCCCGCCCCGTGCTCGAAGTGATGCGCCAGCCGCTGGAAGACAGGACGATAAGCGTGTCGCGCGCAAAATACTCGGTGGAATATCCCGCCGGCTTCATGCTCGTAGCCAGCATGAACCCCTGTCCGTGCGGCTACTACAACCACCCCACCAAGCAATGCGTGTGCCCGCCCGGTGCCGTGCGCAAATATCTCAACCGCATCTCCGGACCGCTGCTCGACCGCATCGACCTGCAGGTGGAGATCCTTCCCGTGCCCTTCGACGACATCGCCTCGGCGCAGCCCGGCGAGCCGAGCGAAGCCATACGCCGCCGAGTCGTGGCCGCACGAGCCATCCAGCAGCAACGCTTCGCCAACGAGCCCGGCATCCACAGCAACGCCCAGATGAACTCGCGGCTGCTCGGCATCCACGCCCGCCTCGACGCCGAGTCCATGGCCATCCTGCGCGAAACGATGACCCGCTTCGACATGTCGGCGCGAGCCTACGACCGCATCCTCAAAGTGGCCCGCACCATCGCCGACCTCGCCGCCTCCCACGACATCCGTCCCGAGCACGTCCGCGAAGCCGTCAGCTACCGCAACCTCGACCGCGCCTCCTGGGGCGCCGCCACCTCCCCCCTCCCCTTCTGAACCGCCGTTCCCCCCTGTCATCAGCCCGGTTCGACCGACAACCGATCAACGGGCGTCAACTAAGAGCCTACATCTCAAAGCGCCGCGCCGCCTGCGGCCGCTCAGGAACCGGGGGTCAGAGCGCCGTCGGGGCTGATGCGGAGCGGCGAGCCGGGGAAGTCCTCGGCCGACAGACGGCGGATGAGCCGGGCGGCGGCATTGGTGGCATCGGCCCGCGGCCCGATGCCGCGCTGCTGGATGAAGGAGTGTATCCGGCCCGAGAGGAAACGGCCGTCGGCGCCGACAGTCACCTCAGCGACAGACGCATAGCCCGACACACCTGTGATGCTCACGCGATAGGGCGTGCAGAAATTGCCGAGCGAATAGAAGATGATGCGGTCTTTGTAGAGCTCGGCAGCGCGAGGCACATGCGGGCCGTGGCCGAACACCACGTCGGCGCCCGCATCGATGGCGGCATGGGCGAAGCTCTCCACGTTGCCACGCCGCTCGCCGAGGAAGGTCTCGGGCGCGTGCGGCACATGGGTGCAATCTTTGCCCTCGGCACCGCCGTGAAACGACACGATGACCAAGTCGGCCGTGTCGCGGAGCTGGGCCACGACGCGCCGCAGTTCGCCGAGGTCGTTCACGTCGAGATTGCCTCCACCGTGTCCGAATTGTGTCAGCCCGATTTTCAAGCCTTTACGCTCGATGACGGCCGTCTCGCAGCGTCCTTTGAGCCCCACATATGCCAGAGCCGCGTCGCGGAGCGTGGTCATGGTGGAGCGCCGGCCGGGCTCGCCGAAATCGTTCACGTGGTTGTTGGCCATGCCGAGGCAGTCGAAACCGGCGGCGGTGAGATTGCCGACGTAGGATGTCGGCATGCGGAACACATAATATGTATTGGGGTTGCGCATCGGGCGGCGTTTGCCGGGGCCGTCGAGCATCGTGCCCTCGAGATTGCCCATGGTGAGGTCGGCGCTGCGGAGCACTTCGGCGGCATCGTCAAAAAGATGGCGGCCGTCGTCGGGAGGCAGGTATGAGCCGTGGACCGAGTCGGGGAATGTGGTGCCCATCATGATGTCGCCGGTGAAAGCCAATGTGAGTGACTGCGCATTTTCGGCAGGGGCTGCCTTTGCGCTGTCGGCCACCGTAGAATCGACAGCTGCCGATGCCGGTGCCGCCGTCTGCGCCGACGAATTGCCGCATGCGGCGATCGACGCGGCGAAGCAGCCGCAGACTATCGTTCTGACTAACAAATGGAAATGTTTCATAGCAAAATCTTTATGACTTCTGTGCCATGCGCCGGCCGCGGAGCCGCCGCAGACACAAAAAAGCCTCTCCCGAAGGAAAGGCTTTTGCGCTTCAAGATGGACTCGAACCAACGACCCTCTGATTAACAGTCAGATGCTC
>URWH01000107.1 GCA_900551515.1 uncultured Porphyromonadaceae bacterium | reverse complement strand
TGCCTCGTCCACGCAATCTACTAAGCGGCAGCTGCCCCCGCTCCCAAAAGGTAAACCGGCAGCAAGAGCCCCTTGAAATCCTTACCATCACCCACCTCTCGCCATCGCATGCCATCAGCCCTTAGGAGCGGCGGCTTCCAGCCGCCTGCATCCCCACCAATGCCATCCATTATCCTGAGTTTCTGAGCGCCTGATTTTTTTTGCCGTTTTGTTGCAATCTTTATTTTGCTGCGTGCTATATTTGAATACGATAATGAACCCCGACATCCTGACATCCATTTTCACCCGGTTGAGGCCTTCGCTGCTGGCTTCGGCAAACAGCGTGCTCCGCGAAAACACCGACGACGCTTCTGATGCGTTACAGGATGCTTTCTGCCGTCTGTGGCGTCATCGCGACAGCTTTGCCGATGAAGATCACGCACGTGCCGCATCTTATACGGCGGTCAGGAATGCGGCTATCGACTTGATGCGGCGCCGACGCCTCACGCAGCCTGCCGAAGAGATGCCGGAAATCGCTGAGGATATCAGCGATGCTTCCGACCTCTATGACGAGGTGAACCGTATAATCGGGAGGGTGCTGTCCGAACGCGAACGCAGCGTGTTGATGATGCGTGACCGGAACGGCTTTGAGATGGACGCGATTGCCGCGCGGCTTGAGATCACCGAAGCCAATGTCAGACTAATACTCAGTCGCGCACGCCGGAAAGTCAGAGATTGTTATCGTGATAGATTGAACAGGAAACAATAAACGGAATATGAAAGCGAACGAATATGAAATATTGATGCAGGAAGCTCTGGAGCTTACGGCGCGTTATTTCGACGGCGACACTTCTCTTGCCGAAGAGAGGCGCCTGCGGGCATTGCTGGCCGAACCGGGTCTGATGGCGGAAGAACTCGATGAGGCTCGTGCCGTGATGGGCTTTGTCCTTTTCGATAAGCCTAAGGATCACGGACGCCGACAGGCTCATGCATGGATCCGGGCCGCGGCCGGTATTGCCGCCGTGGTGTCGGCTGCAATCTCTTTCATGCTGATTCCGGGCAACCGCTCTGCTGACAGTGTCACGGGGCAGCAATGTGTGGCTTATGTCGGAGGACGGAAAGTCACAGACCGCGATGTCGTGTTTGCGATGGTCTATCGTGATCTGTCGGAGTTTTCCGACGCTTTTACGGAAGTCAATGAGCAGATCGACGGGCAGTTGTCGGAATTCGCGCCGTTAGCTGACGAAATCGTTTTGAAAATGTAATAACTTATATGGTATGAACCGACTGTTGATGATACTTACCGGCTTGATGATGGCTCTCGCATTCCCTGCGATAGCCAATGCGCAGAAGGGACTGAAGATCGAAGGGGCTTTCGCGCAGACTTACACAATGTTGCCCGAGGCCACCGAAACGATGCTCACACGCAGCAAACTCCACGACGTCAGCCTGTCGCTTTATCGAGCGCTTTCCATTGCCGCCAACCCTGAAAAAGCTCTGGAGATCGAGCGGTTGGTGCTCGCCGACGGCCGCTCGGCGCTTTCGAAAGAAGTCAGGTATGCCTCGGGGCATCTTTATTACGGCCTGTATGTGCTTCCGCCTGTCGGCAAGGAAAACCGCTATATCCTTTTTCTTAACGGCAATCTCTCGGGCAGCGGCAAGATGCTCTTGCTCTATCTTGAGGGCAAAGCCTCGGTGTCCGATGTGAAGAAACTGATAAACAAAAAGAAATAATCACAATATGCATAATGATATGAAAAAGCGATTTCTTGCCGTCATGATGGCTTTTGCGGCCTTGACGGCCGGCGGACAGGCTCCTGCCGACACTTTGATAACGGTCGAGTCGCCCCGGTCGGTGACTGTTGAAAAGACCGAAGGATCGACTGTGGTGACCATCAAGGGCTCTTCGTCCGACGAATTGTTCAATTACCGCTATTCCGTGTCGCCCGACACGATTTCCGATGCACCGCTGCTTAACATTCCGTTTACCGGAATGGCAAATCTCGGACACACACGGACAGTGACGTCGGTCGATTGCTTCCGCGGGTTTTACGGAGGCGCTGTCATACCGCTCTCGGCTCCCGATGCCATAAAGACATCGATGGAATTCGGCGTCGACCGGATTGTGGGTCTGAGCGTGAGCCGCCGCGGAGCCGATTTCAGCATGGGGCTGGGAATCGGCTACCGCTACATCGGCATCGGTCGCGGATGTGTTGCTGACAAGCAGGGCGACGCGCTGGTTCTGATGTCCGCTCCCGATGGAGCCGCGGACGTGTCGTCACGCATCGATTCTTGGGCGATCAGAATCCCGCTGCTCTACACGCAAAGTATTCATCGTTCGTTCGGATTCTCGCTCGGTGTGGTGGCGAACTTCAATTTCCACACCACAGCCCATATGAATTACAATATCGCCGACGTGGCTTATTCAAAATCGGTCAAAGGACTGCATCAGCGCATCCTGACTCCCGACCTGGTGCTGACTGTCGGAGCGATCAACATTGTCGGCGCATATATCCGGTGGTCACCCGTCAAAACATTCAAAAGCGCCTACGGACCGGGCTGGACCTCTTTGTCGGTAGGTATTTCAACGGCATTCTAACATAATATCAGAAAACAATGAAAAAGATGATATTGATAGCCGCCTTGATTTCAGCGGCCACTGTTGCAAAAGCAGACGAACAGCATGATACGGTTCTTTCGGTAATCAATCCATCGTCGGTGACCATCACGGAAACGCCGGAAGGTTTCGGCGTGAGCGTGACGACAGTCACTTCCGAAGGCGAAAGCCGTTCCGACTATTCCGAATCATTTGACAACCCTGTCAGGATCGATGCACGCCGATGGCGATCAAGGATCTCGCTTGCACCATCCGGGGATTCAGACTGGGACTTGACTGTCGGCGGTCCCGGCATCGGTTGGGTAAACGCTTGCGGGCAGCCCGACGGGATGGGTGTCGAAATGGGCAAATCGCTTGAAATCTCATGGCTGCACGCACTGGCGGTGACCTACAGGCTGCCGTGGCGTTCAAGCTGGCTTTCTCTCGGTTTTGGCTTTGACTGGCGCAACTACCGCATATCGACCGGCGCCACCCGTTTCGTCCCGGCCGAGAACGGCGGAGTGGAGATTGGAGAATACCCAGAGGGCGTGACTCCCAAAGGATCACGGCTCAAAGTGTTCAGTATGGGTGTGCCCTTGTTGTGGCACCAGAGGTTGCCTTTCCGTATATTCGGTCAGCCGTGCGTGATCGGATTGGGCGCTGTGTTCAACTATAATTCACACGCGAGCATGAAAACAAAATGGGAGCTGCCGGACGGCTCAAAAGCCGAGCAGAAAACGAATCATATCGGTCACCGCCGGTTTACGGTCGACTTCATGGGGATGGTACGCATATGGTCAGGTGTGAATCTTTATGTCCGTTATTCTCCAAACAGTGTGTTGCGGGGTGTCGGACAGCCGCGCTTCAATCCTTTGTCGACAGGTATCATCCTTTTTTATTGAAACGTGTGGCGCCGCAGGGTTGAATATTGCTGCGGAATTTCGTAACTTCGCGGCAAATACCCCAACCCTATGAAATTACGTACTCCCCAGGAAATCACAGCCGCCACCCTCGATGTCGGCAATGCTAAAGTGTCAATGTCATCAGGACGACTTGTCGTGCAGTCGTTGCAGGCCGGTGCTTTCATCGCTTTCGGCGGGGTGCTCTCCCTTATCATTGGCTTCGGATTCCCCGACTTGACAGCCGCGAATCCCGCATTGCAGAAGTTGTTGAGCGGCTGCATGTTCCCCATAGGACTTATCCTTGTGGTGACACTCGGCGCCGAACTCTTTACCGGCAACAATGCTCTTCTGATGCCCGGGCTGATGAAACGGCAGTTCGGCATCGTGGCTGTCATGCGCAACTGGACCCTCGTATATTTCGGTAATTTTGCCGGAGCGCTGTTATTCACCTACGTGATGGTCTATGCCGCCGGCCTGACGGCCGCCGATCCATGGCATTCGGCCATCATTCGTACGGCCGAGGCTAAAGTGGCATTGCCATGGCTATCCGTATTCATCAAAGGCATAGGCGCCAACTGGTGCGTCTGTCTTGCCGTGTGGCTCGCACTATCCGGTCACACTCTTTTTGAAAAGGCTATCGGTTGCTTCCTCCCTGTGATGGCTTTCGTCGCTCTCGGTTATGAACACTGTATCGCCAACATGTTTTTCATCCCCGCCGGAATGCTCGAAGGAGCCTCGGTTAGCGTCGGCTCATTCATCACTGCAAATCTCATTCCGGCCACGCTCGGCAACATCGTGGGTGGCGCCGTGTTCGTAGGCTGCGTCAATGCCTGGGTGCATTTGAAAAAATAATGTTAACAACTCGCATTTCCATCAATTATTTTGTACTTTTGCAATCGTATTAGCCAATACTGCAACTTTTAACCCAAAAATAAAATAGAAATGGTAAGCTACAAAGACTTAGGCCTTGTAAACACCCGCGAAATGTTTGCAAAGGCAATCAAAGGCGGCTATGCTGTGCCTGCTTTCAACTTCAACAACATGGAGCAGCTCCAGGCAATCATCAAAGCTGCTGCTGAAGAAAAATCACCCGTTATCCTCCAGGTTTCGAAAGGCGCACGCAACTACGCCAACGCAACACTCCTCCGCTACATGGCTCAGGGTGCTGTGGCATACGCTAAGGAACTCGGCTGGGAGCATCCCCAGATCTGCCTCCACCTCGACCACGGCGACAGCTTCGAACTCTGCAAATCATGCGTTGACAACGGCTTCTCGTCTGTTATGATCGACGGCTCACACCTTCCCTACGAAGAAAACGTTGCCCTCACAAAGAAAGTGGTTGAATACGCTCACAAATACGACGTTACCGTTGAAGGTGAACTCGGCGTGCTCGCCGGCGTTGAGGACGAAGTTTCTTCCGACCACCACACCTACACCGACCCCGAAGAAGTTATCGACTTCGCTACACGCACCGGCTGCGACAGCCTCGCCATCTCCATCGGCACATCGCATGGCGCATACAAGTTCACTCCCGAGCAGTGCACCCGTAATGCAGAAGGCCGCCTCGTTCCCCCGCCACTGGCTTTCAATGTGCTTGATGCCGTTATGGAAAAACTCCCCGGTTTCCCGATCGTGCTCCACGGTTCTTCTTCCGTTCCCCAGGAATATGTTGACGAAATCAACGAATACGGCGGCAAGCTGCCCGACGCCATCGGTATCCCCGAAGAAGAGCTCCGCAAAGCTGCCAAGAGCGCCGTTTGCAAAATCAACATCGACTCCGACAGCCGTCTGGCCATGACCGCTACCGTCCGCAAGGTGTTCGCCACCAAACCCGGCGAATTCGACCCCCGCAAATACCTCGGCCCGGCTCGTGACGAAATGGAGAAACTCTACAAACACAAAATCGTCAACGTTCTCGGCAGCAACGGCAAAGCCGAATAACATCTGATCCCATCCCCCATGGCAGCGCGCCCGCATAGTCCCGCGCATGCCATGCACCCAAAAATAGCAAGACGCTGTGGCGATTCCCGCCACAGCGTCTTGTCTTACTGTTTATCCCATATCTTTGTGCTTATTCTCCCGCCTGCGGAATCTCCATGCCGGGGTGGGGCGTATCCGTCCGAAAAAAGCCGACTTGATTTTGTCGGGTCGGCTTTTTTCGGACGGATACGATGTGCTGAATACTTTCGTCGAAGGTGTCGCGGTCGATGGCGCGTGCGCGCATGCGGTTGCGGTAAGTGTAGATGGTGTTGTGCGACAGACGCAGGAAGCGTGCTATCATCGCTGTGTCGTCAATGCCGATGCACGTAAAAGCCAGCACACGCAGCTCGGTGGTCAGATGCCCTTCGTCGGGTACCTCGATGCGCTTGTCGGGATGCAGGAGGCTGTTCACCTGCTCGATAAAATCGGGGTAGAGGTTGAATATCGTGCGGTCGAATGTCTGGTTGAACGACTTCGTATGATCCTCCAGCAGCGTCTGTTTCTCAAGCATCGTGTTGATCTCGGCCGTCTGTCCCGCCTTGAGCTTGCGGCGCACTGTCGACAAAGTGCCGTCGAATTTCTCAAGCGCATCGGCGTGGAGGGTGAGGAATTCCACGGTTAGCGCACGGCGGTCGGCTTCGACATCTGTGCCTGAGCGCATGGCGCCTGTCGTAGAATTCTGATTGCTGTCTGCCATGGCTGTGTGTCTCTCTGCGGCATTACCGTCGGCGGCGTCAGGACCGTCAGCATCCGCAAGGGAGTCGGTATCGGCCTTGCTGTTGATTCGGTGCAGGCGTATCAGCAGAATGATAAGTGCAATTGTAAGCGCGGCTATGGTCACGCTGTTGACAATGATTGTTAAGGATGGCATTTTTGTTTACGGAGGGGTTTACAACATGTTGTGACTATGGCCGGTGAACGTCATGCGATACTCTCTGCCGCATCGGTTTTTCGAATGCAAAGATAGTGTGTTTTTATTCGTTTTGGCTTTGTCAGACCATTATTTTACTTGATTTTAAATTTTTTTATCTATAGTTGCCGGTTTGTAATATGCTGACTGAGAGTGTGGTTATTGTAAAACGGTCTATATGTCGCCGTTTTTGAATCTATGTTGCTTTTAGTCATTCCCGCCATTGGCTAATTTT
>URWH01000106.1 GCA_900551515.1 uncultured Porphyromonadaceae bacterium | reverse complement strand
GACATATGGATAAGGATTAACATTAGGTGATTATCATAACATTAGCTTAATTGAGGCTGTGTCGTAATTAGGGTTTGGGTGCAGCCTCTTCGTACTGTGCGAAAGAACGTTAACGCACTCTTTGCGGAAAAGACAAAATTCTATTACTGGCAAGATGCACTTGCAATGAATAGATAATACTTTTCTCCCTCTTTTATCATAGGGCTGTCCACATATATATCACCAGATGTAGCTCCCTAACGGATGAACACAACTCCTTATGCGATTACTCAGTTATCGTCTGACACGTTTATAACCACAGCCGTACCCGGTTCGGCTCGTTGGGTGAGTTCTACTTCCACGTATACATAATGATTGTCATCAATTAGTTCAGTGGAACCAAAGAGAATTGAGTTACTGATTGTCGCGACGTTATTCGAGCCTTAAGCGCGACAACTTGTATCAACAGCTAACGCGGTAACGGCACTTATAAATAGCGCGACGAATAAAAAAAGAAATTATTTCATACGCATTGCGTTTTATTTGGTCTTACAGTCCCATCGACCATTTGTAATGTAAAGACGTGGACTGGTTTACCACATCTGTCGCTGATGGTCGTAGGAAACCTGAAGATGCAGCAGTGACTTTATTATGTTTTGAAACATATTGGGTGATTCGGAAATTATCCCCAATTCTGTAGACGATAAGTCGCGGAATTTATCCGGTTGCACATACTGTCTAAACATATTTACATTGGTTAAATCACTATATGACGCACAACGAAATGGAAGAATATAAATTTGGGCTATGCCGGTTCGTCAAGGCGCAGGATGGCGTTTATCAGTCGGCGCTGAATGAGCTACCGAGGGCAGGAAACGCTCTCACTGGATGTGGTATATCTTTCCGCAGCTGAAGCAGTTGGGATACTCATACAACTCAAAGTATTACGGAATATCGGGTCGGGACGAGGCGACGGCTTATCTTGAGGATCCGATCCTGGGGCCTCGCCTGCGGGAGGTATCGGAGGCGAATCTCGCTCTGCCTACCGATGATGCCCGCGAGGTGTTTGGCGGAATCGACAGCATGAAGCTCCGGTCATCAATGACCCTGTTTGACGCCGTCGCGCCGGCCGACATCTTCGCCCGCGTGATCGACAAATACTTCCGCGGCCGTCGCGACCAAAGGACACTGACCCTTATTGCTGCTGCAACAGAATGAATTGAAGCATTTCCGCCTGACTCACAAGTCACCCTCAATAAACCTGTAAACTTGTGAGGCAAAGTGATTAAAGCGCTTACAGATATGGACACATGGCTCCCGCTTCAAAATTCAATTACGCGAGGCCGGAGGCGTGCATGAGTTTTGTGAGGGAAATGACAGCGTTGGTTCGATTAGTTTTCGACATTTTTGAGAAAGGGGAATATTTATTTGCGGAAATCGGGGTGTTTCACTATATTTGTAGCTAATAATTAAACGAAACATCAACAAAAAGATAAACAAAGAAATCCACAGCAATGGAAATAACAGGTAAAATCATTCTCGCACTCCCGGAAATGACGGGTGTGTCGAAAAGCGGCAACAACTGGAAGAAACGCGAATATGTGCTCGAAACGATGGAAACATATCCCCGCAAGGTTCATTTCGACTTTTTCGGAGAACGCGCTGATCAGTATCCGCTTAACGTAGGCGAAGTAGTCAAGCTGAGCTTCGACATCGAGAGCCGCGAATACAACGGCCGCTGGTTCACGAGCATCCGTGGCTGGAAAGCCGAAAAAGAGGGCGCAGCAGCTGCAGCCGCTGTTCCGGGCATGCCTCCGACAGTAAGTGGTGCCCCCGCGCCGATGGGTCCGCAGTTCACTCAGTCGTCGTCCGACGAAGACATTCCATTCTGACGCCATAAATAAAGATCCGGCTGACGACACGCACGCCGGTCTAATCCACAGACGAAATTCCAGAAGGAACTTCGACATTAGATTGCTCCACAATTTTAATGCGAAGTTCCTTTCACTTTTACCAACACCTATATCACATGAAAAAAACAATATTGTCAGTCCTGACCTTAGCCCTGTCGATATCGGCCGTATCGGCTGAAACTGCGGTCTACACGCCTACCGAAGCCAACCTCAAGGCCCGCCAGGAGTTCCGCGACAGTGGCCTGGGCATCTTCATTCACTGGGGCATCTACAGCATGTTCGGCCAAAATGAATGGTATCTCAACCGCGGCGTCAATGCACAGGAGTATGCAAAAGCCGCATCCGGATTCTATCCCGCCGGATTCAATGCCGACCAGTGGGTCGAGGCTTTCAAAAAAGCCGGTGCGCGCTATGTATGCTTCACAACGCGCCATCACGACGGGTTCTCGATGTGGAACACTTCGCAATCCGGCTACAACATCGTGGATGCCACGCCGTTTGGCCGCGACATACTCCGCGAGCTGTCGGACGCGTGCCAAAAGCAGGACATGCGGCTGCATCTCTACTACTCACATCTCGACTGGACACGCCCCGACTATCCGCAGGGCCGCACGGGTCACGAAACGGGCCGCGACTCTACGCTTGCCAACTGGCCGACATACTACAAATTCATGAACGCACAGCTCACCGAGCTGCTCACCGACTACGGCCCGATCGGAGCCATCTGGTTTGACGGCTGGTGGGATCATGACGAAGACGCCACGCCGTTCGACTGGCAACTGCCCGAGCAGTATGCCCTGATCCACCGTCTGCAGCCTTCATGTCTCATAGGCAACAATCATCACCAGACACCGTTCCCTGGTGAAGATATCCAGATTTTCGAGCGCGACCTGCCCGGCGAAAACACGGCCGGACTGTCGGGACAGGATATTTCGGCCCTTCCGCTCGAAACATGCCTGACCATGAACCATTCATGGGGCTACACGGTGAAGGACACCGACTATCTCGACAGCAACGAGCTTATCCGTACACTTGTTCGCACTTCTGCAAAAGGAGCCAACCTGCTCCTCAACATCGGGCCTCAGCCCGACGGACGCCTTCCGCAGGCCGCCCTCGACCGTCTTGCCGATATCGGCACATGGATGGACACCTATGGGCCGACCATACGTCCGACGACAGCCGCCGATTTCGCCGAACAGCCATGGGGCGTTGCCACACAACGCGGCGATTCGCTGTTCATCCACATACTAAATCCTGAAGCCACGGAGATTGACGTGCCTGTAAACCACAAAAAGATCCGCTCGGCACGGGTGTATGCCACCGGCGAAAAAGTGAAATTCACGCGTGGCGGAAAAGAGACCACGCGCCTTGTGACGGGAAAGATCCCGGACGACGCCCCCGACTACGTAATCCAACTGATAATGAAATGAGGTGTCCGCTGGTTGAAATATGCTGCGGCGACATAGAGAGCGTCGTAGCGGCCCGTCAGGGCGGAGCCGACCGCATCGAGCTATGCAGCGCGCTTGCGGCAGGCGGTCTGACGCCCTCGGCCGGAATGATCGAGACCGCCGTGACAGTCGGAGTGCCGGAAGTGAACGTACTGATCCGTCCGCGCGAAGGCGATTTCCTCTATAGTGATGCCGAGACACAGGTGATGCTCCGCGACATACGCCAAAGCGCCGAAGCGGGAGCCAACGGTGTGGTGATCGGAGCCCTCAACGCCGACGGGACAATAGCCACCGGCACGTGCCGGCGCCTGATCGAGATGGCCCGCGACCACGGGCTGAGCGTCACGTTCCACCGTGCTTTCGACCAGTGCAGCAACCCGCTGCGCTCGCTGGAAGAGATCATCGACCTGGGCTGCGACCGGCTGCTCACATCCGGTCAGGCCAGCTCGGCCCTCATCGGCGCCGAACTCATCGGCTCGCTGCAACGCCATGCCGGCAGTCGAATCATCATAATGGCCGGCGCCCGACAATGCAGCCGAAGTGATCCGGGCTACCGGCGTCAGCGAGATCCACGCATCGGCCAAGACAACGACAGAATCGCAGATGGCATTCCGCATCAGCAAAGTCACAATGGGCCGTGACGACGTCGACGACTATTCACGTCAGGTGACATCGGCCGACACCGTAGCGCGCCTCGCCTCCATCATCCACAACATCAGTAAAGCATGAAACAAATAGTCAAAGCAATCCTGCCGGTTCTGCTATGCAGCATTGCGACCAGTCAAAACGCAACTGCCGAGACAGAGAGCGACCGACGCATCGAAACGTATCTCGAATCGCTCTACGGCTGCATGAATCCGGCCGACAAAGCCGACCGCAGCCGCCAGTTCTATATCGAAAATGCCGTGAAGCCCGCCCTTCAGGCCCGCGACGAGATGCCATGGGGGGCTACGGTTCCCGAGCGTGAATTCCGCTATTTCGTGTTGCCGCTAAGAGTCAACAACGAAGCCATCGACGCCCACCGTCGGGCCTTTTATGCCGAACTGCGCGACCGCGTCAAAGGGCTTTCGATGAAAGATGCCATCCTCGAGATCAACCACTGGTGCCACGAAAAAGCCACCTATCAGCCATCGGACGGTCGCACCCACTCACCGCTCCAGACCGTAAGCTCAGCCATCGGGCGATGCGGCGAAGAGTCGACATTTGCGGTGGCAGCTCTCCGGGCCATGGGCATCCCCGCGCGACAGGTCTACACCCCGCGCTGGGCGCACACCGACGACAATCACGCATGGGTTGAAGCATGGGCCGACGGCCGCTGGTATTTCTTAGGAGCGTGCGAGCCTGAGCCGGTGCTGAATCTCGGCTGGTTCAACGCGCCTGCCGCCCGCGGCATGCTCATGCACGCGCGAGTGCCGGGCAACACCTACGACGGTCCGGAAGAGGTGCTTGCGCGCATGAACGGCAACACCGACATCAATGTCACCGCCAACTATGCGCCCGTCGACACGCTGACCATAGAAGTCACCGACAAAGCCGGACGCCCGGTGCCGGACGCCGAAGTGTCGTTTCGCATCTACAACTATGCCGAATTTTATCCGCTCGTCAGAAAGGCCACCGACAGCAACGGCACAGCGCAGATAGTGGCCGGGCTCGGCGATATGCTCGTATGGGCAACCGACGGCAACAGCTTCGGGTTCAGCGAATGCAAAATCGGCGACGACCGGAATAAGCGAATCGTGCTCGAATATGATCCGACGACAACGCTGTCGGCCGATTTCGACATCACCCCTCCCCTCCCGCGTCCGGCCGACGTGACGGTAAGCCCCGAGATGCGGGCACATAACGACCTGCGCATGCAGCGCGAAGACTCCATACGCAACCTCTACACCTCGACATTCATCACGCGCGATGCATCGGACCGCTTTGCTGACTCGCTCGGCATTGAAGCTCAGCGGCTATGGAGCGTGCTGAGCAAATCGCGTGGCAACCACGGCGTGATCACAGGATTCCTGCGCAGCGTCGATCCGCAGCTTCTCGATCGCGCTGTGATGCTGCTGGAGTCGGTCAGCGAAAAAGACCTCACCGACATAACGCCGGAAGTGCTGGCTGATCATATCCGTGCGCCATTCACCGGAAGCCCGCTTTATGCGCAATATGTCCTTTCGCCACGCATAGCGGCAGAAGAGCTGACGCCGTTCCGCAGCATATTTCTCCGTGAATTCAGCGACGAAAAGGCCGGAGCATTCGCCGCCGACCCACAGAAATGGGTGAAATATGTAGCCGACAGCATCAAACCAACACTCGACTGGTATCCGTCGCAGGCCACCATGAGTCCAGCGGCAGTGCTGCGCGACAAAACGACATCCGCTCTGTCGCGCGACATATTTTTCGTGGCCGGCGCCCGCTCGTTCGGCATCGCGGCACGCATCGACCCTGTGACCCTGAAAACGCAGTGGGCAGATACCGACGGGAAATGGCACGACGCCACATTCTCCGCAATGGTCGAGAGCAAGCAGGATCAGCAGGGAACACGGCAAGGCACACTGCGGTTCGACTACCAACCGACGCGCGCCGTGGCTGATCCGAAATATTATTCGCATTTCACGATCTCGCGTATTGCCGACGGGCGTCCGCAGTTGCTCAACTATCCCGACTTCATCCCGCTGAGTCAGTCGTTCGCAAAGCCTGAAGCCCTCGACTGCGGGCAATATATGATAGTGACGGGCCAACGCATGGCCGACGGCAGCGTCATGTCGCATGTCGATATCATAACCGTTGACGAAGGGGACAACACGCTGAATCTGAAAGTGCGCGAGGATCCGTCGGGTATCGAAGTGCTCGGCACATTCGACTCCGAGAGCCGCTATCTGCCGACGGGTACAACCGTGCCACGGTCGCTGCTGTCGACTACGGGACGCGGCTACTATGCGCTATGCCTGTTGAAACCCAACCACGAACCGTCGAACCACGCACTGCGCGACCTTGCCGCCGAAGCCGATGCCCTGCAGGCATGGCAACGTCCGGTGATCCTGCTTTACGACAGCGAGGGATCGATCGGCCGCGTGGACATGTCGGGGATGCCGCAACTGCCCGCGGGCGTCACCATCGGATCTGATATCGACAACTCAATCCGCGATCAGATTGCAAATACGTTTAGCGTTTCGGAAAACGATTATCCGTTGCTTATCATTGCCGACACATTCAATCGCGTAGTGTTTATCTCAAAAGGCTATGCCATAGGGCTCGGCCGACGTATAGCCGACGTGATCAGCCGCCTGGAATAAAGGATGCAACGCCTTATACACTAAAGAGGTGCG
>URWH01000105.1 GCA_900551515.1 uncultured Porphyromonadaceae bacterium | reverse complement strand
GGTTTCCGTCCGGCGTTCTTTAGCCTTTTCATAAGCGGCCCGGTAGTTGTTTTCGTTTGTTTTGCATGCCGATGTGATCAGCATCACCACCGACATAATGATCAGTATCTTTTTCATTTCAGTTTTAGTTTTCCTAATTCAATGACATCGAGGCCCTTAATGTGGCCATCGTCAATTGTGAGCCGTATGAGCGTGCGCACCTTCTGCCATCCGTGATAACCGGCGGCTCCGGGGTTGACATGCAACAGGTTAAGCTCCAGGTCGGGTATCACTTTCAGTATGTGGGAGTGGCCGCACACCATAAGCCTTATCTGCTCGTCGCGCAGCAATTTCTTAACGCCCGGAGCATAACGGCCGGGATAACCGTCTATGTGCGTGAGCCACACTTTCACCCCCTCCACTTCAAATTCAAGCGCTTCGGGACAGATCCGCCGCACTTCCGATCCGTCGATATTCCCCGACACTGCACGCACCACCGGCGCAATGGCTTTAAGCTGCTCTATTATCGAGCAGTCGCCAATATCGCCGGCATGCCAGATCTCGTCGCACCCGGCGAAATGCCGTGCGTAACGGTCGTCCCAGCATGAATGGGTATCGGAGAGAATACCGATCTGTTTCATCATTCCTGTTCTACAATCGACTTTATCTTCTTGGGGATATCAGTATTGTCCTGAATCTGCGAGAAGCGGTCGGCACCGACACCGGCAGCAAACACCGGTACAGGAGCGCCGGAATGATCACCGGTGGTCCATCCCACACCGCTCACATCGCTAATGAGGGCATAGACGGCTTCGGCGAATGCGTTGAAACTGTTGTACATGCCTTTCGTATCCGCTGTGTTGCGCAATTCAAATGTCTTTTCAAACATATCGCGGAGCATGGCGTCATCTTTCTCGCCTACGGGGATGTTGCTGTAAAGCCCCAGACGGTCGCTCAGGAATTCTTTCATATCCTCCCAGCCGTAAGCGATGCGCGAGCGAAGCAGCGCTTTGCAGTGAGCCGAGAAGCTGTCCTTCGACATCCGCTGATATTTCAGGTATTGCGGCCTCATATCGTAGTGCACGCTGCGGCTGGCCAGACCTAAGCCGCCCGTTTCATGATCGGCGGTGACCACGATCAGCGTTTCGTCGGGATGCGCTTTAAGAAATTCGCATGCAATGGCGAGCGAGGCATCGAAGCTGAGCGTCTCCATCACGTTAGTGGCGGCGTCGTTGGCATGGCCGGCATGGTCGATGCTGCCGCCCTCCACCATCATAAAGAAGCGGTCGGGCGTATTGGCCATCAGATGGTTAAGGCAAGCCTGCGTCATGGCCGGAAGGGTCATGGCGCCTTCGATGGAATCGATCGTAAGCCCTATCTCGTTGTCGCTCGGGTTGTTCTCGGCAAGAAGCAACACTTTGCTGTAACGCGCATCGGCAAGGCCGCCGAGGCCGCGCACAACCGACACCTGATTCTGCTCAAACACATCAAGCAAATCCGTAGCATTGCCTTTCTTGTCTTTCAGTCCGCGCAGATTGGCGCCGGCTATAAACTCAAATCCGCTTGCCGCAGCATCACAGCCTATCTCGTAAAACATCGCACGGGCCGGCTGATGGGCATAGAAAGCGCCGGGCGTAGCATCGTCGGGAGCCACTGTCGTCACAAGCCCCACGCCATAACCTTTATCGTGGAGCATTGTGGCGATAGAGACAACGGCAGCGCTGTCGGGCGTCACGCCGAGCATGCCGTTGTTCGTCTTGTTGCCGGTGGCCAGCGCCGTACCGGCCGCAGCGGAATCGGTGACAGGCGACGAGGCCGAATAGGTGAACGCGAGAGAGCTCACCGGCAGCTGCATCATAGTGAGCGGCTCGGCATTGCCGAGCACCATGCGGTTGTAGGTCTGCGCGAGCGACACGGCACCGACGCCCATGCCGTCGCCGATAAAATAAAACACATATTTAGGCGCGGCGGCGTTGACCGCAAAGGCCAGCAATAGCGTCAGGAAGGCTGCTATATTACGTATTTTCATCATTTAAGGTTATGTCCGGTTGTTTGATAATTTAATACTATGCTCTGTTATTTGTCGACAGCACCACCCGAAGCCTGTGCGTCGATGGCGGCCATGGCGGCGAGGTTGAGGATGCTTTTCACGGGTGAATTGACGCTGATGTAGTGGATAGGCTTGTTAAGGCCCATCTGGATCGGGCCGAGCACGTCGCCCACACCCAGTTCGAGCATCATACGGTAGGCGGTGCCGGCGGAGCCGAGGCTCGGGAACACCAGTGCGTTAACATCTTCGCCTTTCAGGCGGTTGAAGGGGAAGGTGGCGTCGCGGAGCTCGCGGTTCATAGCGAAGTTGATCGACATTTCGCCGTCAATCAGTAGGTCAGGATAGAGTTCATGCATCCGCTCTACGACATGACGGGAGTTCAGGCACTCGGTCTCGTCACTCGAGCCGAAGTTGCTGTAGGAGAGCATCGCCATGACGGGCTTCTGTGCGAAGTATTCCACGGAGTTGCGTGTGAGGCGGGCAATGTCGAAGAGTGTTTCCTCATCAACTTTTTTGTTGACCTGCGTATCGGCGAGAAAATATGTGCCGCGCTTGGTGTTGATGATGTGCATCGAAGCGAAATGCTTGTAGCTCGGACGGATGCCCACCACTTCTTTAGCTATCTCTCCGATCGAATGTGCGGCCGAGTAGGTGCCTCCGAGGAAGGCGTCGGCATCGCCGAAGTTCACCATCATCATGCCGAAATAGTTGCGGTCAAACATCTTTTCGAGCGCTTCGTTGTAGCTTACGCCGAGACGCTGACGGTCTTCATACAGGCGCTTGGCGTAGCGCTCGCGGCGCTCTGCCTCGCGATCGTGGCGAAGGTTGACAATCTCGATATCACTGATATCCAAGCCCAGACGTTTGGCTCGTTTGCCTATCATCTCTTCGTTGCCGAGCAGTATCGGGATGAGCAGACCCTCTTTGCGGGCAATGACGGCGGCTTTGAGCATCTTGTCGGTATTGGCTTCGGCAAACACCACACGTTTGGGATTCGACCGTGCCTGATCGAAGATGCGGCGCAGGAGCTTGTTGTCATAGCCCATCATCTTGCGGAGCTTCTCTTCATATTTGTCCCAGTCGGTGATAGGCCGGCGGGCAACGCCGCTCTCCATGGCGCCGCGGGCAACGGCCGGTGCAACCGATGTGAGCAGGCGCGGATCGAGCGGTTTCGGGAGAATATAGTCGCGGCCGAAATGCATGTCAGTCTTGTCATAGGCCGTATTGACGACGGGAGGCACAGGCTCTTTGGCGAGATCGGCAATGGCGTGGACGGCCGAAAGCTTCATCGCTTCGTTGATTGCCGTCGCGCCGCAATCGAGCGCCCCGCGGAATATATACGGGAAGCCGAGCACGTTGTTGATCTGGTTGGGATAGTCGCTGCGGCCGGTGGCAAAAATCAGGTCGGGACGAGATGCCATGGCGAGTTCGTAGGAGATCTCAGGGTCGGGATTGGCCAGCGCGAACACGATAGGTTTGGGAGCCATCGACTGAAGCATCTCAGGCGTCACCACATCTTTCACCGACAGACCGAGAAACACGTCGGCATCTTTCATGGCTTCGGCCAGCGTATTGACGGGACGGTCGGTCATAAACTCGCGTTTCTGAGCGTTAAGGCCGCTGCGGGAGGCATTGATCACGCCTTTGCTGTCGCACATCACCACGTTTTCTTTCTTCACGCCAAGCGCTATATAAAGACGTGTGCACGAAACGGCTGCCGCTCCGGCTCCGTTCACCACGAGCTTCACGTCTTCTATCTTTTTGCCCTGAATCTCAAGCGCATTCAGCAGGCCGGCGGCCGAGATGATGGCGGTGCCGTGCTGATCGTCGTGCATCACAGGGATGTCACATTCCTCTTTCAGGCGGCGCTCGATTTCGAAGCACTCGGGTGCTTTGATGTCCTCGAGATTTATGCCGCCGAATGTCGGCGACAGCGCTTTCACGATGCTGATAAATTTGTCAGGGTCGTTTTCAGCCACCTCGATATCGAAGCAGTCTATTCCGGCAAATATCTTGAACAGCAGCGCCTTGCCCTCCATCACCGGCTTTCCCGCAAGCGGACCGATATTTCCAAGACCAAGCACAGCCGTACCGTTGGATATCACGGCCACGAGATTGCCTTTATTGGTGTATTCATATGCATTGGCTGGATTTGCCTCGATTTCTTTGCACGGATAAGCCACGCCGGGCGAATAAGCCAACGCCAGATCATGCTGTGTGGCGTAAGGTTTTGTTGGTATTACTTCAATTTTACCGGGCTTGACCTCGCTGTGATACTCGAGCGCCGATTCTTTGGTTACGGTCGACATATTTCTTTTATGTTAAGTATTTTATGTATTGGCTATGTGTCGGGCTCCGACACTCTTGTTTTCATAGGCATGCTGACATGCTCATGCCTCAGCAAATTTAAAACAATTTTCCCATAACATCTTCCCGCCCCGTCACATTTAACCCATTTTTAACCTGCCGCCACAATCTCATCACAATATCGCCTCAATACCGTCCGACAAATGCCTTATTTTGCATACAATTATTTGAGCTGATATGGATTTTTTGCTTACATTTGCGTAATCTAAAATCCGACACTATGAACATTCATTCACATCTTCGCCGTAGCGCACTCCCCATTTTCGCAATCATCTTATGCACAATGGCGTGCACGATATCCTGCGCTAAAAAGCTCAGCATCGAACATACAAAGTCCATTGCCGAAAAATATATCAATGAAGATAAGTGTGATGAAGCCCTGAAGCTGATTTTCGACAATCTCACGGATGAAGAGATCGCTCAAAACGCCCTCTTCCTTTTGGTGAAAGCCGCTTCCGACTTTGAGCCGGTATTCCAGGATGCAGTCGTAATGGATCACACGATCTATGGCGACAAGGTCAACTCCGCCCGCTTGAGCAGCGATAAGAAATTGCTCGTTACGGCCGACGGCACCACCTTGCGAATTCGCGTATTCAGCTTCCCCGACATGAAGGAGTCCTTGATCATTCCGACCCAAGCGCCTGTCTACTCGGCCATTATGGATCGCAGCGGCAACAGGATCGTTGCGGCGGGCCACGACGGCAATGTCTATTTCTACGATTATCCGTCGGGAAATGAAATCGGGAAAATCCATGCCCACGATTATCCCGTCAGGGATCTGTGGCTGACAAAAGACGGGAAACTCATCACCGTGTCCAACGATCACACAATCAGTGTGTTTGATCCTGAGAGCGGCGAACGTCTGCAGAACATGAAGATCCACTCCATGAACATCAAAAACGTGACTTTATCGCCGGATGAAACGCTTGTGGCCACGGCATCAAACGATGGCTCAGTGCAGACGCTCGAATATCACAACGGCGAGCTCAGCCTTATAGGCAAATACATCAATGCAGCCGACAACTATGTCAATGCCATTGCCATAAGCCCTGACAAGCAGCTCGTTGCCTCCGGCTCGGGCGACGGCAATGTCAAATTCTGGGGCGCAAGAGACCACAAACCTGTCGGCTCGGTTTCTTTGGAGGAGCCTGTCAGCGCATTGTCATTCAGCCCCGACGGCACGCGCTTGATAGCCGGCACCGCCTCCCACGTCTACCTTATCGATGCCGTCACCAGACAAGCCGTCATCCAGTTCCCGGTCATAGGCAATGAATACTGGTCGGCCGAGTTCATCGACAACGACCGCGTCATGGTTTCCGAAAACAAATCAGTGAAAATCATAAAGATCCCCACCACCGATGAAATCTTAGAAACCTGCCGCGAGATCTACAACGACCTCTGATCCCTCCCTCCCAAAAGTGAAAAGCGAAAAAGCCGCAAAAAGTTGCCCGATTGAAATTAATTTATTAAATTTGCACTCCGAATTGCGAATATTTAAAACGAAAATAACATCATACGGCAATGAAAAGAACATTCCAACCTTCTAACAGAAAGAGAGTTAACAAGCATGGTTTCCGCGAAAGAATGTCGACAGCTGATGGACGCAAGGTGCTTGCACGTCGTCGTGCCAAAGGTCGCGCACGTCTTACCGTAAGCTGCTCTATCGCCGGAAAATAATCTCGGCAATTATCTCTCATACAGCCAATGGAAGGTTGCCCCGCTTCATCGGACGGCAACCTTTGCTGTTTCAAACCACCGCCTCTCCCCTCATCTGAACAAGTCAACCACCTTTACAATCCATGACACGTCAGGAATATATCGACGCCATCCGCGCGCGCCATTCATGCCGCTCGTTTAAGGATCTCGACCCGCAGAAGCGCGACAAAATTGCCGAATTGGCAGGCCACTCGCCGCACCTTAAACCCATAATGCTCGATTCCGACGGCCGAATAGGCACCTACGGCGTAATACGAGGCAGCAAAGTCGCCGTTGCAGTCATAGCCGGCGAGCCCCCCGCGCTCACACGTCAGGCAGCCTTGGACGCCGAAGATTTCTTGCTTCAGTGCACCAATCTCGGCCTCGGCACCTGCTGGCTCGGAGGCACTTTCAAAGTGTCGGGCACCGGACACGACAAGCAGATCCCGGCCATAATCGTCGTGGGAGAACCCAAAGACAAGCCAACATTGGTCGACAGCCTGATGCGCCGTTTCGCCAAAAGCACTTCCCGCAAACCATTCGACGAACTTTTCCGCCCCGTCAGTCCCGAATGCGACATCACCCC
>URWH01000104.1 GCA_900551515.1 uncultured Porphyromonadaceae bacterium | reverse complement strand
CGACGCCCGGCATGTGTGCTGGGCATATATGATAGGCGTCGCCGGCAGCGAATTCCAGAGCAACGACAACGGAGAGCCGTCAGGAACGGCCGGAAAGCCTATTCTCGGGCAGATACGCTCACTGGGACTGACCAACGTGGCCGTGGCCGTAGTGAGATATTTCGGCGGAATAAAGCTCGGCACCTCGGGACTTATCGCCGCCTACCGCGAATCGGCACGTCTGGCGCTCGAAGCCGCCGAAAAAGTGACACGCTGCGAGATGTCGAGCATCAGCCTGACATTCCCCTATCAGGCCATGAACGACGTGATGCGACTGGCCAAAGATCCCGACGTGAGGATCGCCGCACAGGAGTTTGACAACACGTGCAGCATCACCCTCGAAATCCGAGCCGACCGCGCCGAGAGCCTCCGCGGCCGTCTTGCCGGCATTGACGGCACATCCGTGGGCGAAGCCATCGGCTGACGGCACGACGCCCTCCCCCATTCAATAAGAACGATTTATCAAACCATATAAATCACATTTCACCACCAATCAAAGACAATGGACGAAGATCTGAAGAAAAAACTCAGCAAGGACCCCGACGGCCTGCTCACTTATGAATATATCGCCAACAACATCGACTCGATCGAAAACGATCTGCCCGAACTGATTGAAAACATGGTGGCCGTGGATCCCTGCGGTCAGTTCTGCGTGAGCGCCGCACGCTATCTCCACGCCATCGACGCCGAAAAATTCGCGCCTTCGGTAAGCCGTCTGATAGCCGCAGCTATCGACAAGGACCGCGACCGCGCCTACATAGGCCGTCTGCTCCCCGACATCTGGGGCGAGGACTACGCCGACCGCGTTGATGAGCTCAAAGCCTCCGACGACAATTTCCGCCGCATTCACAAACGCATTTTCCCCACCGGTATCTGACAGAATCATGAAATCCGCTCTCCGAAAAATAATCACAATCATGGCCGTCGGTATTGCCACCGCAGCCTACGCATCATCATCCGACATGGACACACCCGACTCAACTGCCTGCCCCCGCGTGCTCATCCACACCACGGCCGGCGACATCACCGTGGAGCTGTATAACGACACGCCCATCCACCGCGACAACTTCCTGAAACTCGCTTCGGAAGGCTACTACGACGGCGTCCTGTTTCACCGCGTTGTGCCGGGATTCGTCGTGCAGGGCGGCGACCGCGAATCGGTCAACGCCGCGCCCGGACAGCATCTCGGCTCCGGCACCCCGGGCTACACCCTCGAAGCCGAAATCCGCTATCCGAAGCATTTCCACAAACACGGAGCGCTGGCGGCCGCACGCGAGAGCGACGACACCAACCCCGATAAACGGTCGAGCGGCTCGCAATTCTATTTCGTCACCGGCAAGGTGGTGCCGGAAGGCAAACTGCGCTCAACCGAACGGCGCACCACTCTCGAGCTGGAGCAGAAGATACTCTCCGCCCTCAACGAACAGCACCGCGACACCATAATGGCCATGCGCCGCGCCCACGACTTCAAAGGACTGAGCGCGCTTCAGGACAGCCTGGTGATCGAAGCTGAGAATCAGGCCAAGGCCAACCGCTTCACATTCACCCCCGAGCAGCGCCAGGCCTACACCACCGTCGGCGGCGCTCCGGCGCTCGACGGCGAATACACCGTGTTCGGTGAAGTGACCGACGGCCTCGACGTGGTCGACAGCATAGGCGCCGTGGCCACCGACGCCAACGAACGACCACTCACCGACGTGCGCATCATATCAATGGAAATAATCGCCGGCAACGGTCAGAAATGATTGAATATTCGCTACATACGCTCGAAAACGGACTGCGGGTTGTGCATCATCGCGATGACTCGACCTCGCACATCGCACTGAACATACTCTACAATGTCGGTGCGCGCGACGAGTCGCCCCGTCTCACGGGCATGGCTCACCTGTTTGAGCATCTTATGTTCGGCGGATCGGTCAACGTTCCCGACTACGACTACGCGCTTGAAATGGCCGGAGGCGCCAGTAACGCCTGGACATCAAACGATTTCACCAACTTCTACGACATCGTACCGGCCGAAAACATAGCCACGGCATTCTGGACCGAAAGCGACCGCATGCTGCGTTTGGCCTTCACTCCACAATCGCTGCAGGTGCAGCGCAACGTGGTGATGGAGGAATTCAAGCAGACATGCCTCAACAAGCCCTATGGCGACATCGGCCATCTACTGCGAGGCCTCATCTACACCACCCACCCCTACAGCTATCCGACCATCGGACGTGAGCTGAGCCACATCGAGCGTGTGACCATGGACGATGTGAAACGCTTCTTCTTCAGCCATTACGTGCCCAACAATGCCGTGCTCGCCGTTGCCGGCCGCATATCGGCGGAACGCACCTTCAAGCTGGCCGACAAATGGTTCGGGCCGATACCGCGCCGCGACATCGCGCCGCGCACCTACAGCGCGGAACCGGAACAGACCGCGCCGCGGCGCCTCGAGGTGGTGCGCGACGTGCCGCAGACACGCATCATCATAGCGGCACGCATGGACGCCTACAGCCATCCCGACTACCGCGTGGCCGACCTCATCACCGACATCCTTGCATCCGGTCATTCAGCACGCTTCAACCGCGAGCTGGTGATGGGCACCGATCTCTTCACGGCGGCCGACGCCTCCGTCTCGGGCAACGAGGAAGAGGGCTTCATAATGCTCTCGGGAAGCCTGCGATCCAACGATGAAGCCACCGTGGCCGCCGGCGAGCAGGCGCTGCTTGCACAGATGCGGAGAATAGCCACCGAGCCGGTGAGCGACCACGAACTGAACAGGACCCTCAACCGCTTCGAGAGCAACGCCGTATTTGCGCGCCTGAGCTATGTGGCCAAAGCGCGCGAGCTGGCCAAAGCGGTCATGAACGGCGAGGATATCAACAACATCATCTCGGCCTACCGCAGCATCACCGCCGCCGACATCAGCCGCGTTGCCGCACGGCTGTTCAGCCCGCAGCGGCTCTGCACGCTCATCTACCGGGCAAAATAAGCCGAAGCCGCCACCGGAAATACCGTCAGCGGCGCTATGTGGCGGTCAAGAGCCTGATCTCTTACTATAATATCATTTGCGCATCGACCCGAAATAGACGTCGAGCACATCACGGGCGGCCGTGAACGAACTCTGGCGGTTGGCCAGAACGCGCGCCTCGCGGTCGGCGAGAAGGGCGGCAATGTCGGGGTTGCCATAGAAATGGAGGCGCAGCTGTTCGTCGATCGTCTCACGCATCCAGTAGCGCGCCTGCTCGAGGCGTTTCTGCTCGAAATAGCCGTTCTCGGTCACAAAAGCGAAATAGCGGTCGACCATATCCCACACTTCAGCGATTCCAAGCTCGTAATAGCCCGAATAAGTGAGCACCTCGGGCTGCCAGCCGGAAGCTGTCGGCGGGAAGAGATGCAGAGCGCTTCTGAACTGAGCCTGCGCCAACTGAGCGCGCGGGATGTTGTCGCCGTCGGCCTTGTTGATCACGATGCCGTCGGCCATCTCCATGATGCCGCGCTTGATGCCCTGCAGCTCATCGCCGGTGCCGGCAAGCTGAAGGAGCAGGAAGAAATCGACCATCGAATGAACGGCTGTCTCACTCTGACCCACGCCCACGGTCTCCACGAAGATATTGTTGAACCCGGCCGCCTCGCACAGCACTATGGTTTCGCGCGTCTTGCGGGCTACACCGCCGAGCGAGCCAGCCGACGGGCTGGGACGCACAAACGCCTTGGGATGAACGGCAAGGCGCTCCATGCGCGTCTTGTCGCCGAGGATAGAGCCTTTGGTGCGCTCGCTCGACGGATCGATGGCAAGCACGGCCAGTTTGCCGCCTTGCTTGAGCACATGCAGGCCGAACACGTCGATCGACGTCGACTTGCCGGCACCCGGCACGCCGGTGATGCCGATGCGCCGCGAGTTGCCAGAGTGAGGCAGACACTTCTCTATCACTTCCTGGGCTATCACCTGATGGTCGGCCGACAGGCTCTCGACGAGCGTCACGGCGCGCGAAAGCATGGTGACGTCGCCTTTCACTATGCCTTCGACCATCTCGGCGGCCGACGGCATAGGCTTGCGCCGGTGGCGTTTGAGATAGGGGTTGACACTCGGCGGCTGGGCCACGCCTGAGTTGACCGTCAGGCCAATGTATTGCGATTCGTTTTCAGGATGTTCGATTTTGTCTGCCATGGCTTATCGTGATTGGGCTATTGGTTTAAGGCTTTGATTATCTGACAATCTCGCTCACGGCGCGGATGATCTGCGAGGGCGTGGCGGGAGCATTGGTGATGAGGGTGATGCGCGCGTTGAGCATGTCCGACGACGGATCGGCCTTCGACGGATCGAAGGTGACGGTCACCTTAGCCTCGCCGCCATGCTTGATTTTAGAGGAGCTGACGCTGACGGTGAGCGCCTTGTCGGGCGAATAGACGCGGCGCACAAGCAACGGATTCCGGCCGGTATTGCTGATGGTGAATGTGCGGGTCACCGGGCCGTCGGCGGGATTGACGCGGCCGAAATCGACGCTTTTTTCCGACACGGTCACTACGGGCGCGTCGGCACGTTCCTTATCGGTGAGCTTCGAGAAATCTTCGTTGACTATCATCACGGTGGAGATCTCGATAGCGTCCTCGGGATGGCTCTTGTCGGGGATCAGCAGCAGCGAGTCCTCGATGACTCCCCAGCCCTCGGCACGGTCGGTGTAGGCGGTGAGCGACGCCGTGGTCTGCTCGCCGGGAGCTATTATTTCAGGCCGGAACAGCACATTGATGTAGTCCGGTTTGCGTCCGATGGCCGGAGTGATCGTGTCGGCGGTGGGGTTGTAGATGTTGATGGCGGCAGCGAGCACATGGCCTTTGGTAGTCTCGCCGAAGGGTGAGATGCGGTTGCTCAGGCGCATACGGCCGGCCTCGACGGGATAGCGGGCCTGCAGCGTGGCGGGAGCGCCGATCACCGTGCCGCGGATTGAGAGGATATACGACGAAGGATTAGTGTTGGCCGACACCTTCACCTGCTTGCGGAAGCTGCCGGGACGTCCGCTGGGATTGTAGGACACCGACACGCAAAGCGTGTCGCCCGGGGCGACGGGAGTGCGGGGATAGGCCGGACGTGTGCAGCCGCAATTGGCACGCGCATCGATCACGGTCACAGGCTCGTTGCCCACGTTGACTGCCTTGAAAACGCAGGTCACAGGCCCCATCTCTTCGCGGAACGCTCCAAAATCATGCGTGGGATTAAGCCACACGAGTTCCGTTACGGCACGCGCTCCGAGCACGGCCGACACGGCAAGCATCATGAACAGTGTTATTCTCTTCATATCGTCAGGGGATTATCACTCCGGAAAAGCGGAGCGAAGTGCGTTTTTTCGATGCATTGGTCTTCACTTTCACCTCGCGGTTGAACTCGCCGCGACGGCCCGACGGATCGAACTGGATCTTTATCTCGCCCGTCTGACCCGGCGCTATCGGCGCCTTCGGATAGGAGGGCGTGGTGCAGCCGCAGCCGCCGTTGGAAACGGTGATTATCACCAGCGGTGCCGTGCCGGTGTTGGTGAAACGGTACACGGCCGTCACGCGGCCGTCGGTCGACTTGATGGTGCCGAAATCGTGCTTCGTATTATTGAATGTGATGGCCGCACCTTTGTCGGCAGCCGAGGCGCCGAGGCTCAGTGTCAGGACCGTTATGAGCATTAAGAGCAATCGTTTCATAATCTACTTTTTTTGAATTTTTGTTTATGAGTGACGCTGGAGCCGATGGAAAAAGCTCCGATTCAAAATTACAAACAATTTTGTGAACCTATCGGCCGGAGCGGCCCGGATTTTTCTGCGTTAGGTTTTTATAACATTATGCCGATGCCGAAAAGGGCGTAATCGTAGATCACCGGATCGTCGGGGCGGAGTGTGCGCAGCATCTGCGTGAGCTCAACGGTGGTGCGGCGGTCGTTGGCTTTGCGCGTCACGAGGCCGAGATTGCGGGCGGTGTCGCCCACATGCACGTCGAGCGGAATGTAGAGCTGTGCCGGCGTTATGGCGTCCCACACGCCGATATCCACGATGCCGTCGTTGCGCACGAGCCACCGCAGGGCCATATTGACGCGCTTCAGTGCCGTCTGCTGCAGATTGAGCGGCAGGCAGCGCGAGTCGGTGCGGCCTTCGTTGGCGGTACACAGCTCGCCATTGATCAGCTCCACAAGCCGCCACGAGGGGAATTCGTCGTCGCCGATGCGGTGGTGACGGGCGAAATCATTGAGCGACCCGAAGCGCGAATATATGGTGTGAAGGCCGCGCAGGAAATGGCGGAGGTTGGAGGCAAAGAAGGTGCGGTGGATGTTGCCGTCGGGAAGATCCTCGTAGGCGCGGTCCATGACGTAGTTATACGGATCGTGACCCATGAGGGCGAGCATTCGGTCGCAGTTGCGGCATATCATCTTGCGGTTGCCCCACGCTATCGACGAACAGAGCAGCGCGGCTATCTCGATGTCGGGCAGCGCGGTGAAGCGCCGCGGAAACTGCACCGGGTCGAGATCGATGAAAGCCGGATTGTTGATGCGGGCGGCCTCGCTGTCGAGGAGCAGCCGCAGGTCTGATGATATCATATGCGGGGGAGATTCTTAGCGGTTACAGCACAGAAGCCATGGCAGGCAGGTGCGGGGATATATAAAAAACACTGCGACTTTTCAATCGCAGTGTCATGTAGCCCATAGCAGAATCGAACTGCTCTTTCAA
>URWH01000103.1 GCA_900551515.1 uncultured Porphyromonadaceae bacterium | reverse complement strand
CCCACCGGCTTTCGGCGGCGCCATCACTTATGAGCTGTGGCGCAACCGCTACCTGCGCGGCGACCTGCGCAAATACGGCATAGACATCTATCACGGGCTGAGCAACGAGATACCCACCGGACTCGATAAATCGCCCACCCGCACCGTGGTGACCATCCACGACCTTATATTCCTGACGCGTCCCGAAACGTTCAAGGCCGGCATGCGCATGAAGCTACGCAAAAAGACGCTCTATGCCTGCCGCCACGCCGACAAGATCATTGCCATCAGCCGTCAGACAGCCGACGACATAATGCGCTTTTACGGCATCGGCAGCGACCGCATCGCTATAGTGTATCAGAGCATCGACCCGATATATTTCACGCCGGCAACAGCCGAAGAGAAAGCTGCCGTGGCCTCGCGCTACTCGCTGCCGGAGCGGTATGTGCTGTGCGTCGGCACCATCGAAAAGCGCAAAAACCAGGAGCTGCTCATCAAGGCGTTACCGGCCGTCGACGCCGGCATGCATGCCGTGATCGTGGGGCGCTGCACCCCCTATGCCGACGAGCTGGAGACGCTGGCGCGGCAGACCGGCGTGGCCGAACGCGTCCACTTCCTGAGCGGCGTGCCCACCGGCGATCTGCCCGCCATCTATCAGAGCGCCGCAGTGTTCTGCTTCCCCTCGGTCTACGAAGGCTTCGGGCTCCCGATAGCCGAAGCTCTCGCCTCGCGCGTGCCTGTGATCGCCGCCACCGGTTCGTGCCTTGAAGAGGCGGGCGGCCCCGATTCGATATACATCTCGCCCGACGATGATGCCGCCCTGGCCGGCGCCGTCAACCGTCTCTGCACCGACAGCGCGCTGCGGGAGCGCACCGTCGCACGCGGTGCCGAATATGTGCGGCGCTTCTCCGACGAGGCCATGGCCCGCGGCCTGATGGACGTCTACAAAAGTGTTTTAAACAATCCGCCGAACCCATGATACGCGATCTGATACGCCGGCTCACCTATAAGATGCGCTACCGTGGCCTCGGCGTCGACATAAAGCGCGGCGCCCACGTCAGCCACGACACGGTGCTCGAGGGCCTGAACTATATAGGCAAGCGCACCACCTTCAACGGCTTCCTCGGCCGTGGATCGTATGTCGGCAACGACTGCGGCATGTCGGCCACCATAGGCCGCTATTCGAGCATAGCGCCGCTCGTGCGCACTACTCACGGCATCCACACCTATAAGGCGCCCTTCGCCACCACATCGCCCATGTTTTTCAACCGCGGCCATCACGGCGGCCGGTCGTTTGCCACACGCGACATGATCGACAACTGCCGCTATGCAGATGTCACCCGGCATACCGACGTGGTGATAGGCAACGACTGCTGGATAGGGCAGGGGGCATTCTTCACCGGCGGCGTCCATGTGGGCGACGGCGCGATGGTGCTTGCGGGGGCTGTGGTCACGAAAGATGTTGAGCCTTACGCCATTGTCGGCGGGGTGCCGGCGCGTGTCATCGGCTACCGCTACGACCGCGACACCATCGACTTCCTGATGAGGATACGGTGGTGGGATTTCCCCGGGCAATGGCTGCGCGACAACTGGGAGCTCCTATGCGATATCGACCGGCTTAAAACTGAAAAATTACCCATTGACGACAAATGATGCTGAACCTGACTGAATCAAGTGTAATATATGTGTACTGCCCCGCCGGGGTGGTGACGGGCGGCGCCGAGCTGCTGCACCAGCTTGTCAGCGAGCTTAACGACAACGGCCGCGATGCGCGCATAGTGTATTTCGGCAACGCTCCCCGCGAGATTCCGGCCGACTACAGCGGCTATAACATTCGCATTGCCGACCGCGTCAACGATGCGCCGGAGAATGTCGAGGTGTTCTACGAAGGATGCTTCGATATGGCGTTTGACAACAGCCGCACGCAGAAAGTGCTCTGGTGGCTGAGCGTCGACAACTTCTACAAATGCTCCGTGCATTCGCTCGCGCCCGCCGATATGTTCGGCTTCAGCCGGCGCCTCGGTTTCAAGAGTCTGTTTCACCGCGCGAAAAGGCTGCTGCATATAGGGCACCACCGGGGCTGCGCCATATCGCTGAAGAAGCTCCGCTCGCTCGACGCCGTCAACGGCTATCAGTCGGAATATGCGCGCGATTTCCTGGAGCGCCGGGGCTTCGGCCGGCTTGCGCCGCTGAAGGACTTCATCAACACCGAGCATGTCGCCGCCTTCGACAAATCGCTTAAAGAGGATATCGTGGTGTACAATCCCAAGAAAGGCATCGAGTTCACCCGCAAGCTGATAGCCGCCGCGCCCGACCTGCGGTGGGTGCCGCTTCAGGGGATGACGCGCGCACAGCTGATCGACGTGGTGCGCCGTGCCAAAGTGTATGTCGATTTCGGCAATCATCCCGGCAAAGACCGGCTGCCGCGCGAGTGCGCCATGAACGGCTGCTGCATCATGACCGGCATGCGCGGTTCGGCCGCCTTTTACGGCGATGTCATGATCGACTCCGCCTACAAATTCGATGAGCGGACAGCATCGGTGGCAGATATCGTGGCCTGCATCCGGCGTACGCTCGCCGGCTACGACACAGCCATCGACGGTTTTGCCGGCTACCGCGATATGATAGCGTCGGAGCGGGAAGAGTTTGGCAGCCAGGTCAAAGATCTGTTTTGTCGCTCCTGAACATGTCGATGGCGCGGCGGATCACCGGAGCCATGTCGTAGTAGCGGTATTCGGCCAGGCGGCCGCCGAAAATGGTGTCCGGCTCCTTGTCGGCCAGAGCTTTGTATTGCTCGTAGAGCTGCTGGTTGCGCTCGTTGTTCACCGGGTAGAAAGGTTCGAGCCCTTCATGCCATTCGCATGAATATTCGCGGGAGATCACCGTGACGGGATTGTCGTAGACGCGGTCGCCGAACATCTGGAAATGCTTGTGTTCGATGACGCGTGTGTAGGGCACATCGGCCGAGGTGTAGTTGACAACGGCGTTGCCCTGATAGTTGGGCGTGGGGAGCGTTTCGGTCTCGAAGCGCACGGTGCGGTAGTCGAGGCGTCCGAAGCGGAAGCCGAAATATTCGTCGATGCGGCCGGTGAAAACCGTTTTGCGGGCCAGCTTCGTCAGCTCGTCGCGGTCGGCGAAATAGTCGCATCCGAGGCGCACGTCGGAGCCGTCGAGCAGCGTGTCGATGAGCGGCCGGTAGCCGCCCTCGGGGATGCCCTGGAAGGAGTCGTTAAAATAGTTGTTGTCGTAGGTCAGGCGCACCGGCAGGCGGCGGATGATGAATGCCGGCAGCTCGCTGCACGGGCGTCCCCACTGCTTCTCGGTGTAGCCTTTGATGAGCTGCTCATAGATGTCGCGGCCCACCAGTGTGAGCGCCTGTTCCTCGAGGTTCCGCGGCGCTTCGGCGCCGTCGGCTTTCATGCGTTCTATGGCCTCGCGGCGCTGGCTGTTGAGCTTCGCGGCGGCCCGGTCGGGCGTTATCGTCCCCCACATGCGGCTGAAAGTGTTCATGTTGAAGGGGAGGTTGTAGAGATTGCCGTCGGGCGCCACGGCTATCGGGCAGTTGGTGTAGCGGTTGAAGGGTACGAGGGCGTTGACAAACTGCCATATCTCGGCATCGGAAGTGTGGAAAATGTGTGCGCCGTAGCGGTGCACGTCGATGCCTTCGACCGATTCGCTGTAGATGTTGCCGCCGGGATGGTCGCGGCGGTCTATGACGAGGCATCGGCGCCCAGCGTCGGTGGCCAGACGGGCGAACGTGGCACCGAAAAGGCCGGCGCCGACAATGAGGTAATCGTAAGGTTGTGAGTTATTTTCCATATATGTTGTGCGGGTGCTGTTGTTGCTTTGTCGTGATGCTGCCGGGGGTGACGTAACGCGCCCATCTGTCGGGATCGGCGGCTATGCGGCGCACCAGCTCCCGGCCTATGGCGTTGACGCCCTCATGGCTGAAATGGATGCAGCCGCCGAACCCCTCTTCATATTGCATCGGGAATGGCGACGTGTCGACGACCGATACGCCCGGCATGCCGGCGGCCACGGCATCCTGCGCCGCTCTGACGGCTTCGCTGTAGCCTTTCGAGCCTTCGGGACAGGCGGTGCTCTCGCCCGGCGCCACGATGTGGCCTATATAGAAAGGCGCGTCGGGGAATCCCGATTCGCGGCGGAAGCGCTCTATCAGATGCCGCAGCCGGGTCTCGTAGTAGTCGCGCGAGCTGCCGCTGTCGGCGCATCCCTGCATCCACCACACGGCGGCCAGCCGCGGCCGGCGCCCGGAGGCTGTTAGTGAGGCGATGGCCGGGCGGTAGATATTCTCCATAAAATAGGTCCGGTTGTGGTCGTCGGTGCTGTCGGCCCACGACGAGATGTGTGAGCCCGACACGCCGAGCTTCAGCACATAGAGATCGCGGTCGGGGAAGGCCGTGCGGAACTGCCGTCCCAGCTCGCCCTCGATTCCGCGGCGCCCCTGCGCTTTGTCGGCGCCTGTGCTGTAGGTGCCGAAGCCGTGGATCATGTTCATGGCCGTGCGCCCGGCGACGTTCTCGTTGCGGTACCACAGGTCGAGCCATCCCGGGGCGACGTCGCACACCTTGCCGTCGACCACCCATCGCGGAGCCTCGCCGCGGCTGTTGACGGGCTGATTCTCCACTTCGGTGCTGCGGTACCATATCTTCATACGGCCGGTGTTGGCCGGCGAGACGTACCACTGCCGCATCTCAGCGTCGAGGGCAGGGTCGGCAAACGCCGAGCCGTCGGCATTCGACTGCCCGAGGATCACCACCAGCGCCACATCGCGCGCCGGATCGAAGCCGTCGGCCGCGACAGAGTCGCCGCCGGTCAGCGGCATTGGGCGCATGCTCCGGCAGGCAGCCGCGAAGAGCGGCAGCAGCACCAAGAGCATAATTCTGAAATAAATTCGCGTCATGTAAGGCGGTGAAAATTGGTTTTACAAATGTAATTGTTTTTTTGGTTTTATCCGGCGCAAACAGCTAATTTTGCAGCCTAAACCACATAAACAACACAAACAGCTGCATCATGTTTTCAGGAATAGTTGAGGAATCGGCCCGCGTGGTGGCCGTAACCGACGAAGGCGGCAACCGCCATATACGTGTCAAATGCTCTTTTGCCAACGAATTGAAGATCGATCAGTCGGTGGCCCACAACGGCGTGTGCCTCACCGTCGTAGCCCTTCACGACGACGGCTCCTACACCGTCACCGCCATTCAGGAGACCCTCGAACGCAGCAACCTCGGCCTGCTCACCGAAGGGTCCGAGATCAACCTCGAGCGCTCGATGGTGATGAACGGCCGGCTCGACGGCCACATCGTGCAGGGCCATGTCGACTGCACGGCAGTGTGCGAGAGCGTCGAGGAGGTCGACGGATCGCACTACTACAAATTCCGCTACGACGTCGACCCGTCGATGGCCGCCAAGGGCTATGTCACTGTAGAAAAAGGCTCGGTGACTGTCAACGGCGTCAGCCTCACCGTGTGCGACTCCGAGCGCGATTCGTTCCGTGTGGCCATCATCCCGTACACCTACGAGCACACGAATTTCCACACCTTCCGTCCCGGCACCCGCGTCAATATCGAATTCGACATCATCGGCAAATACCTCAGCCGGCTGATGGAATTCTCGCGCTAACCTGCGGATAGGAGGAGGCGGTAAGGTATTTAAGTTCCGGTAAAATAGACTTAACCATTAACAGGCAGGCTCGGCGCGACACTGCTTCGGCTTGGCTGTGAGAAAGCGAAGCGAATGCATTTCGGGCTTCGGAGATGCAGGCGCTGAGGAGGCGCTGGAGCTTGGGAAGGATGGTGTCGCGGAACCATTGGAGGCGGCGCTCGGCGCTGTGGCTCAGGCGTTCTTCCCGGTCGGCGGCTTCGGCAACTGTCTTCAGACTGCGTTTTCGGCGCGAGATGGCGGCGCGGGCGCGGCGCACCGAGCTGCGGTGAAGGTCGCGGATCATCTCCGGGGCGTCGTCGGCCACGGTCGAGCCGGCGATCTCTTCGTCGGTGGCGGCGGCAACAGATTCGCCGTAGTCGATGACCAGCTGCTGCTCCTCGGGGGTGAGCGTGAGCAGTTGCTTCACTTGCTGGAATAGGCTCTAAATGTGGTTTTCATAATTGGTTGATATGTTACTTTTTTTGCGCAAAGGTAGCCCGCGGCGCCGGATGCGGTGTGCGAATCTGTAGCGTCGTGGGAGCAGCGATTGGGGAGAAGTGACAGATTCGCACACAATCGGCCCTGGACGGGTGTAATTTTGCGGCAAAACCACATCAAAACACACCAACACACACTAACACACACACCAAATCAATCTCCCGACCATGAACCTTTTCATCGCTCTTCCCCCTGAAATCGTCACCAGCCTGCAATGGGTGGTGGTGCTTCTGTTTCTCGATTTCGCTTCAGTGATAGTGGCCGCCGTGTGCGACCTTGTCAGCGCCCTGCGCCGAGTGCGCCGTCAGGGCATACGCCGCACCTCGCGGGGCTACCGCCGTACCGTCGACAAGCTGGCGCGCTATTTCATCACCCTGATGTCGCTCACTGTGGTCGACGGGCTGCTCATCTTCTCCGCCCTCTTTCTGCGCTCCACCGTGCAGTGGGGCGTGCCCGCGTTTCCCCTCTTCACCACCCTCGGCGCCCTCTGTCTGACGCTCATCGAGGCCAAGAGCGTGATGGAGAACACGCAGCGACGCTCCGACATGACGGATGCCGCGAAGGCCGCCAACGACCTTCTCAACGATCCCGCCCTGCAGGACCTCGCCGAGACCCTGCGCCGGGTAATCAAAAAGTAAATTGTTTAAGAGCTTGTTTAATAATAAATGTTGACGGCGGGGTAGCATAGCTTAAGTGACATTAATTACAACACAGCTCATGGAATTCAACAACAATTG
>URWH01000102.1 GCA_900551515.1 uncultured Porphyromonadaceae bacterium | reverse complement strand
TCATTGCCCGTGCCGGGGACAGACAGCGCTCATGGTTACGGCACAATCGCCGATAGTTTTCGATCCACGGGTTTGTGCGTTCCACCACCCGACGGACTGACAGAGGGCGAAATTCTGCCGTGCCGAAATTAGATCACTCCGCACTATGCGACCCTGCCGTTAACAGTTATTGTCGAACCGGCTTTAAGTCATACCGCACCGGGCGGCACACGAACAATTGTTTCTTGCCTTCGCTGTCGGTGCAGGCAATCAGCCGCAGCTGTCCGCTCGGGCGGCAGCGCATCCTTTTTGCAAGCTCGGCGGCCGTCATCGGAAAATTCTTCACCGTGACATCTATGGCGGGATATTTGGCCGCCAACTCCTTTAAGGCTTTCTTGCTCAGAATGCAGTCATCGACTATTTCGTATGCCGCGCCGGGGAAAGAATCCGCCATCGTTGCGCTGCAGTAGAAATCCGTGTTTGTGGCCAATCGGCTGACGCCGGGGATTTGGCAGAGCAAGTTCCTAACGCCGATCTTGGATGTGGCAGGGTATGGCTCGTATATGATATCCCCGGTATGCGGGGTGGCGTATGTCGGCTCTTTGCTGTCCTCGTCGCTTTTGCAGTAATCAAACCCCGAAATTTCATCGCCGGTATCCGCATCAAGCGTGTGGCATTCGTGCAGCGGTTCGCCTTCAGAGCCACGCTCGCATACGATCAGCAGCTCCTTGCATTCGCCGGTCGTGCCGAGTGCCATTATCCTGCTGACGGAATGTAGCTCGCAGAGCACTGCGCTGACATCGAGCATCGGCGACGCTTTTATGATCACTCGTGCGCCTCTGTCGAGCATCAGATCGAGCATCTCGGTGACATCCGGCACACAGTCGCGCAGCGCGAACAGGCGTCGGCCGTCAGTGCCCCGTCGTGCAGGGTCGATAAAGATCACGTCGGCTGAGTCTTTCGTCATCTGATGCAGAGCCTCCACGCTGTCAGCGCAATGCACGGTGATATTATCGGCGCCGAGAAGCTGAAAATTGTGTGCGGCACATTCCGCCGTAAGCAGATTCATCTCGTAGTAGTCGACATGCGCAGCCTTACGCGCAACGTGTGCGGCGTCGATACCGAGTCCGCCCGTCATGTCAATCACGCGGTCGCCCGCCCCGATCAGGGTTGCGTGGAACGAAGCAAGGGCGTCGGATGTCGATTGCTGTGCGGCAAGCGTTGAAGGGAATATGAATTCCGGAGCAAGCGAAAGCGTTTCGACAAGCTTGCGGCGCGTGCGGTTCCGGCAGTCGATCTGTGTGATAGCAAACTGTTTATCGGCATCTCCGTAGAACGACAGACGTAGCTTGTCGGCATCGGCAGTTTTGTTTTCGGCTATCCATTGCCATGTGTCCTTATCAATCGTCATAATCGGGCTTATCATAATTATTTGCAAAATTACTGAATTAATAATTTGGCATGAATTTTGTAGGTGAAAATTATGTATCTTTGTAACATATATATGCTTATGAACAGTCTCCAGTCAACATATAATCTCATCCAGCGCTTTCTTGCCGAGCACCGGATTGCCAAAGCCATCGAGCAGCTCAGAGCCATGGCCGCCGCTTCCGGCGCCCCCTGGAGCGTGACCAGCGACATCGACACTATAGCCGAAAGCTACGGCTATCTGTGCCGCTACGCGCTTGACGGCGTCGACGATCCTTCGCGGGGCGAACTTCTGGCGGAGATATCCGGCGATATCCGCAGGATGGCTTCTGCCGTCATGCGCCAGTCGGAGATCGCCGCTTCTCCCCGGCAATATTTCAGCGTTATCCGTTATGAGGCGTTACAGTCCGATTCATCGCTCTACGATCTGATCGACAAGTATAAGGCCGACTATGCCGCCTTTTCCCGCAATGCCCTTACCGGCAAAAATGCCGACGCAGCCGCGGCCGCCAATCAGCAGCGTGAACTTGAAAGGCTCGCCTCGCGGTTGTTCAACCTCGTCTGGGTCACTTCCCCGCTCACGGCAGCCCATTGCGTGCGGCTTTCGGAAGCTTTTTCCGATGAGGCGTTGCCTGACTATTTCAAAGAGCTTCTGGTGTCGGCTATGACGCTCGGCGCTTTGGAATATTACGACGAACAGCGCATGGTTCTCCTTGCGCAGCTTTATCTCGACGGATCAGCACGCATCTCTATCAGGGCATTATGCGGTCTCCTCATCAACATGTGGCGCCATCGCAGCTCCCTGACAGGCCACCGATTCCGTAATATCATGGACACTGTGGCCGAACAGCCGCAATGGCCTGCCGACCTGAAGATGGCCTACATGGAGCTGGTGCGCACGCGCGACACCGAACGGATATCCCGTACCCTCAACGAAGAGGTGCTCCCGACGATGATGAAGCTCCGTCCCGACATTATGGATAAGATCAAGAAGTCAGGCGAGTCGCCCGATGAACTTCTGTCGATCGACGAGAATCCCGAATGGGCCGATATGTTTGAAAAATCCGGGCTTTCGGATAAACTCAAGGAACTCAGCGAGCTGCAGTCTGACGGCGGCGATGTGATGATGAGCACTTTCGCCCACATGAAGTCATTCCCGTTCTTCCATAATGCGGCCGAATGGTTTCTCCCGTTCTATCCCGAACACACGGCTATCACCGATATCGTCGGTTCGACCGGAGCGGAACTGATTGAGCTGATTTCAGCTTCGCCCATGATGTGCGACAGTGACAAATATTCCATTATCCTTTCGCTCGAGCGCATCCCCTCGGCCAATCGCCGCATGATGCTCGATCAGTTCAAACTTCAGGACATAAACTTCGCTGAGCTAAACAGTTCCAAGTTGAATCCCGAAGCCGACGCACGCCGCAACATTTGCAATAAATACATTCAGGATCTGTATCGTTTCTTCAATCTCTACCGTCGCAAATCCGATTTCTACAATCCCTTTGCCACGCCGGTCAATCTTGCTTCCGTCGGGATGCTCTCCCGCTTTTTTGACGATAACGACACGCTCACCGTCATTGCCGAATTTTATTTCAAACGCGGATATCACCGCGAGGCGCTCAACGTGTTCGAGCTGCTGCTGTCCCGCCCCGAAGCGTCGGCTCAGCTCATGCAGAAATGCGGCTATTCCCTACAGCAGACCGGGCAGATTGAAAAAGCGCTCGAACTGTATCTGCGCAGCGAGCTGCTTCGCCCCGACAGCGTCTGGACCCTCCGCCGCATAGCGCAGTGCTACAAGATGACCGGCGACACGGCCATGGCTCTGCAATATTACAAACGGGTCATAGAGCTTAAGCCCGACGACCTTTCGGCCACGCTGAGTGTAGGCCATTGCCTCCTGGCAATGGGCGACTACAGCGAAGCTTTGAAGCAATACTTCAAGGTTGAATATCTCTCGGCCGACTCTCATCGGGCGCTCCGTCCGATCGCATGGTGCCTGTTCCTCACCGGCGATTTCAAGCGCAGCGAGGAATATTACAACCGCCTGCTCGCGCTCGACCCGACGTCGTCGGACTATCTCAATATGGCGCACTTGCAGATGGCTCTTAAGCATTATCGCGAGGCCATAAATTTCTATAACACGTCGCGCGACATCGCCGGCGAATCCGTCGATGCCCTGCTCAAACGCATTCAGAACGATCGCCCTCAGCTTGAAAAAGCAGGCGTAAGCCCCGATATCATCGACATCGTATGCGATTCAATCACCGAATAACCTTTTATTATATATGAGAAAATTTTTAAGTGCTGTAGCACTATCATTAATTGCAGTTATGACACAAGCTCAGTCAACAACATCCAATCCTTTGCTTGGCGAATTCAACACGCCTCACGGCACTGTGCCGTTCGACTTAATTTCGGTCGATGACTACGAACCGGCGGTGCGTGAAGGCATCCGCCTCGGTCTTCAGCAGGTTGAAGCCATTTGCAACAATCGCGCAACCCCCGATTTTGAAAACACAATCGTCGCGCTTGAAAATTCCGGCAAAGAACTCGATCGTGTCCTCAACATCTTCTTCCCGCTTTCATCGGCTATGACCGACGACCGGATGATGGAGATATCCATGACGATCACCCCGCTTCTTTCCGATTATTCAACAGCCATCTCGCTCAACACCCGCCTCTGGGAGAAGATCAAATATGTGTGGGATCACCGCGATCAGTATCAGCTTACGCCTGAGGATCAGATGCTTCTCAAAACCACCTACGATAGCTTCGCCCGCAACGGCGCTCTTCTTGAAGGCGACGACCGCGAGACTTACCGCCGCCTGAGCGCTGAGCTTAGCGAGCTTACCACCAAGTTCAGCCAGAACGTGCTTAAGGAACTGAACACCTACGAGATATGGCTGACGGCCGACGATCTCGCCGGTCTTCCCGAAGGCGTCGTTGAAGCCGCCGCTCTTGCCGCAAAAGAAAAAGGCCGGGCAGGGGAGTATCTCTTCACTCTCGCCCAGCCCACCTACATGGCGTTCATGAAATATTCCGACCGTCGTGACCTGCGCGAAAAGATGTATCGCCTCTACACGGGTCGCAATCAGAAAGGCGAATTCAACAACCTCGACATCATCTGCCAGATTACTGACAAACGCCGCCAGTTGGCCAACCTTCTCGGCTATGACACCTATGCCGATTATTCGCTGGTCAACACGATGGCTGAAAATCCGGCCAATGTCTATAAACTGCTCAATGAATTGCGTGACGCTTACCGTCCCGCCCAGCAGAAAGAGTTTGACGAGATCAACGCCTTCGCCTCGAAGCTGCAAGGCTCCGATTTCGAGATCCAGCCGTGGGACTACAGCTATTATGCCAACAAGCTCAAGCAATCCAAATATGATTACGATGAGGAAGCCCTTCGCCCCTACTTTGAGCTGAACAACGTGATTGAAGGCGTATTTGGCCTTGCCACAAAGCTTTACGGCCTGACTTTCGTGGAGAACAAACAGATCCCGACGTATCATCCCGACGTTAAGGCTTTTGAGGTCAAGGATCGCGACGGTTCGTATCTCGGCGTGATTTACACCGACTTTTTCCCGCGCGAAAGCAAGAGCCCGGGCGCTTGGATGACAGAATTCAAACCACAGTGGATCGATGCCGATGGCAACAACTCCCGACCGCACGTTTCGATTGTCATGAACTTCACCAAGCCTACGGAAAGCAAGCCGTCATTGCTGACTCCCTATGAGGTGGAAACGTTCCTTCATGAATTCGGTCACGCTCTCCATGGGCTGCTTGCCAACACGCATTATGCCTCGCTTTCGGGCACCAGCGTTTATCGCGATTTTGTCGAGCTTCCCTCGCAGTTCAACGAAAACTATCTCACACAGAAAGAGTTTCTCGACGGTTTTGCCCGTCACTATCAGACCGGCGAACCTATCCCGCAAGCCTATGTTGACAAGATCGTGGCCTCATCGCAGTTTGGAGCCGCCTACTCCTGCCTGCGTCAGCTTAATTTCGGACTCATCGACATGGCTTGGCACACCATCACGGCTCCCGTCACAGATCCCGCTGCATTCGAAGCCGAAGCCGGAAAATCGGTCGAGATGTTTGCCCCGATTGAAGGCTCGATGACATCGCCTCAGTTCGGCCATATCTTCGGCGGCGGTTATGCAGCCGGTTACTACAGCTACAAATGGGCCGAAGTGCTTGATGCCGATGCCTTTGCCAAGTTTGAGGAAAATGGCATTTTCGATCAGAAAAGCGCCGAGGAGTTCCGCACAAATATCCTGATGAAAGGCGGCACCGAGCATCCTGCCGAAATCTACCGCCGCTTCCGCGGTCAGGAACCGTCCATCGACGCACTCCTTCGCCGCGACGGCATCGAACGTCCCAAAACGCCGGCAATGCCCCCGCAGATAGTCCGCGGCAAAAACTAAACTCCCCTGACGCTATAATCGGCGCGTGATCCACCTCATCGGAATCACGCGCCGATATTTTTTGCCGGTCGCCTCTCAGAACCGGTACTGCACCGATGCGAGAATCATGCGCTGTCTGATACCGAATAAGTGCTCCGACCGCGAAAGAGTGCCGAAGGTCACATATTCATATCGCCGCTTGTCAAGCAGGTTGTTGCCGGTCAGCGACAGCCTTGTCTTATCGTTTATCCGCCAGACTACAGATGCGTCGAGAAGCACGAGATTCGTGGTATTCCCTTCGGGAAATCGTGTCAGAAAATGTTCCGCGCCGGCGGTGAACTGAAGCCTGTCGTCGGGCAGAAACGTGACAAACAGGTTTTGATGCAGGGAGTGACTTGTGTTCCCCACATCTCCTTTGTGAAGCCGTGTGAACCGGTAGTCGGCCTCATAGTTCAACGACATCCATTTCACTATGCTCCCCTTGAAATAGGGCTTTACCGCGATGGTCGTCTGCCGGTAGGGGATCACCGAATTATCACGCATCGACGATGCCGACGATATTAAAGCATTACTTTCAACGCCCACAACCATTCGGCTGTGACCGAGCCCTTTGCTTACCGACCCGCTTACCGACCATGTGTCGCTGATGGAAAATCGGTCGTCATAGGTCGATATTATGTAGTCGCCGATAAACAGTTGATGGCTCATCATAGAGTTACGGCTTTGACTGTAGCTTGCCGAAAGCGTAGCAAAGAACGACTTAAGCGGATTGCGGTAGCGGTAGGTCACCGATGATGCAAGGTGACGGCTGTAACTGCCGGCATTGGCGGCGGCAAAAATGTTATGATAGTCGGCCATTACCGGCACATTGATAAACATATAGGGCCGGGGAGCGGTGAGGTGCCATGATGTCGCGGCCGACAGCTCTGATTTGGAGGTTAATTGTCTGCGCACGCTTACTTGTGGCGACACTTCGACATAGTCGTAATTGCCGTCAATTGAATAATGCTGCCATTTCAACGGCACGCGTAGCGTCATCTTCCAGTCGCTCCGGTCGTAATCGATCTGCGGTCTGGCATACAGGCCCGCCAGGAATGAATCATGGATGCCGCTGTTGTCGAAGCTGCCGAGCCCCGC
>URWH01000101.1 GCA_900551515.1 uncultured Porphyromonadaceae bacterium | reverse complement strand
AATATACTCGACGACTGACAGCCCTGCCGTTAACATTTATTATTAAACAAGCTCTAACCCTTTTTTAAGGATCACGCATCATGATTCTTAAAAAAATTACGTACATTTGCGTCAGACTTAAAACTCAATTCCAAAACGTATATATTATGAAAATCGACGATTTCAACTTTGCCGGCAAAAAGGCAATCGTGCGCGTTGACTTCAATGTGCCCCTCGACGAAAACGGTAAAATCACCGACGACACCCGCATCCGCGGTGCCCTCCCCACCCTCAAGAAAATCCTCAACGACGGTGGCAGCCTTATCATCATGAGCCACATGGGCAAACCCAAAGGCAAAGTGAATCCCAAATTCTCTCTCGCTCAGATCAAAGACGACGTTGCCAAAGCTCTCGGCACCGACGTGAAATTCGCTCCCGACTGCGCTAACGCAGCTGAAGCAGCCAAAGATCTCAAACCCGGCGAAGTGCTCCTGCTTGAAAACCTCCGCTTCTATCCCGAAGAAGAAGGCAAACCCGTAGGCATCGAAAAAACAGATCCCGGCTACGATGCAGCCAAGAAAGAAATGAAAGAGCGTCAGAAAAAATTCGCTCAGACACTCGCAAGCTATGCCGACGTTTACGTCAACGACGCCTTCGGCACCGCACACCGCAAACATGCTTCCACTGCCGTGATCGCCGACTATTTCGACAAACAGGACAAGATGCTCGGCTACCTCATGGAAAAAGAGGTGAAAGCTGTCGACAACATCCTCAGCGACATCAAACGCCCCTTCACCGCAATCATGGGCGGCTCTAAGGTTTCCACCAAGATCGGCATCATCGAAAACCTCATGGACAAGGTCGACAACCTCATCCTCTGCGGCGGCATGACCTACACATTCGCCAAAGCGATGGGTGGCAAGATCGGCGATTCGCTCTGCGAACCCGACAAACTCGACGTTGCTCTCGACATCATGAAGAAAGCAAAAGAAAAAGGCGTAAACCTCGTCCTCGGCACCGACTGCGTTGCTGCCGACAAATTCGCCAACGACGCCAACACCCAGATCTGCAACGTAATGGACATTCCCGACGGTTGGGAAGGCATGGATGCCGGTCCTGAAACCCGCAAAGCATTTGCCGAAGTCATTCTCCCCGCCAAGACTATCCTCTGGAATGGTCCTGCAGGCGTGTTTGAATTCGACAACTTCACAGCCGGCTCACGCGCTATCGCCGATGCTATTGTTGAAGCTACCAAAAACGGTGCCTTCTCACTCGTAGGCGGCGGCGACTCTGTGGCCTGCATCAACAAATTCGGCCTTGCCGATCAGGTTTCTTATGTATCCACCGGCGGCGGCGCACTCCTCGAAGCCATCGAAGGCAAAGTGCTCCCCGGTGTTGCTGCCGTTAAAGCCTGATAGCTGAAGCGCTATAACAAGAAATGACTCAAAAGCCGGCTCTGTCACTTACGTGGCTGAGCCGGCTTACTTTTGGTTCATAAAAAGCCTGACATCTACTTGACTGAGAGATGTGACGCATCAGACGGTCGCTGCGGCAGAATGCAGTTCCGCCTTGTCGAGAATGAAATTGCGGATAGCCCGAGCCATTTCCTGTTCTACGGACAGCACCCTGACTGCCTTGGCATTTGTCGAGATCCTTAACGATACACGTCTTGTACAGGCTGTGAACGGTGTACTTCTGACGCATACCGATTCTATGTCGCGATACCTGATGTATTCATAGATTCGCGCAATATTGCCGCAACATATCTTCACGCACGAATCCGTTAATTCTATCTTGCTGTGCCTCCATGCCATTATCGCCCCAAACAGAGCTATGACTACATACAGTGTCCCGACCACGATTGTCAGCCACACGATATGCACATAAAAAAGCAGACAGAATGCGACTGCTGAGGCCACTATTAAATGAGGGAGAAATCTACGCGCAATCAGCCCTACACCTGATTTTGCCGATAAGACGACGCCTTTTATTTTGCCGTCACGGCAGGCCGATCCTCTCCACCATGCGAGCAGCTTATTGCCGAGCGTCGTCCCGTAAATACGGATTTCTTCTTTCGTTGTGGCATTATTCGCCTGATGCAGGGTGACGGTATGGCAGCCGGCAATCTTTTCAAGCGGATTCTGTTTGATAGTCAGAATCGTAACCTTGTCGCGTGCCAAACGGGATGTAAAGCGGGAAAGCAATCCCGACCTGACCGTCATTTTTTCACCGGATATTTCGATAGTCATATCACCGTATCGCAAAGCTACCTTCCCGATCCACAGCATCATGACAATTAGGTATATCACAACAATAAAACACAGCGCCTGCCACCCCGTAGGAAATGCATTGCCGACATTGGCATCAATGTAGTCAATGATCCGGGACGAGGCATCATCATCCAATTGGTCAATTTTGTCAAACAAAGCCAGCATTATGGATGCAAGCACCGCGAAACCTTTGAGATGATTCTGACACAAGGCCCCCTTTATAATATTTTTATTATTTATCCTCAACAAGCGCTGTTCGGAAGGGAGCGGCGGGGGTAGCAGGGCGTTGTGTTTACTGTCAAAACTTTCACCTTGGCCTACTCGCGAAAGAAGATTCCGCCAGTCATTTTCACTGAGAATAAGCTCCACATCCTGCCCGTCATTTGCAAGAGTATCGAATCCGATGCCTCTCATATCAAGAAGACGGTAAAACAATCCTTTTTCTGTGCGGAGTGTGTGGATTCGCTGAAGCGGAATGCTTGTGGTGCTTTTTGCCGCAAAACCATGAGTGAAAATCAACTTGTCGTTCTCAACATGAAATTTTCTGAAATAATACTTCATGAATGCGAGAAGAATAGAAAGACCGAAAATCACTCCAAAACTGACGACAACACGCACTGAAATTTCTGAAAGACCAATCTGCTCATCAGATCTGAACAACAGAGGAACTATGGCTAATATCAAAAAGCCGGCACACTTCCGTAAATAATCCAGAAACATTATCATGAACGCACCTGCGCTCATCCGGCGTGGCGTGGAGAAATCAGTCATTGTCGCGACATACGTTATTGAGTAGCAACGATTTGATCTCCTCGGCTTTTTTACGGGTAAGTCCGGGAATGGAAACGCTGTTTGTGACACCCTGCGCGCCGCTTGTCACATCAACATAATATAGCTTGAAAATGCGGCTGACAGGGTTCATGCGAATGCTGACCTGCTGGATCTTACTGAAAGGAATCGTGGTCACTGATGTGAAAAAGATCCCCGAACGATATGTGACATCCTTGTCGCGAAGCGCGTAGCCTTTGAATCCGTATATCTTACGCGCAAGACAGGCATTGATTGCGAAAGCAGTAACCAAAGCACACTCGACTATGATCAACACGATTGCTTCATGACTAATATCCGTCAGCAGAATAAGAAAAGCGCCCGCCATCAGAATGACATAAACAAGGGCTATCCGGAAAAGAACCACTCTCATATATCTGTTTTCCGGATGCTCAAATCCGAGTGCTTCTACCGGCTGTATATCATCTGACCATACTTGTCTGTTTGTCATCATCAATATCGTTATATAATGAATAAAACCGAAGAATATGCCGTTATTGATTTTTTCCTGATTAATGAGCCGGTTAAATGAAGATATCAGAATAACAGCTTTTCAATCACATAAACAACGATGCCGCTGAAGTATCCGGCCAACGCAAGGAGGCTGAATTTGCGGAGATACCATCCGAAACTGATCTTTTCAAGACCCATGGCGATAACGCCTGCTGCAGAACCGATGATCATTATCGAGCCGCCCACACCGGCGCAGGAGGAGAGCAGTTCCCAGAAGGTGCCGTCGATTATGAAGTTGGCCGCATAGCCCGTGGCAGCCGGATCGGCAACCGGATACATACCCATCGAAGCCGCAACAAGAGGCACATTGTCGACAATCGACGACAGGACGCCGAGAAGCGAATCGATGATGTAGACATTATGCACATGCTCGTCGAGCGACGAGGCAAGCCATTTCAAAACGCCCGTCGACTGCAGCACGGCCACTGCCATCAGGATGCCGAGGAAAAACAGGATGGAGGGCATATCGACACGCGAGATCACCTTAGGCAGACGCTGCTCGCGCGCCTTCTCAAGTGACTTGGCATTGTAGAAAATCTCTGTAAACACCCAAAGCACACCGAGCGAAAAAAGCATCCCGACAAACGGAGGCAAATGAGTGATCGACTTGAAAATCGGCACGAAAATCAGCGCGCTTACGCCAAAGAAAAATATCGTGTTGCGTTCGCCCGTGGATATGCCGTTGTCCACATTCGCCACATTCTTCACCGGCGACAGATTGCCTTTGAGCGACCGCGAAACGACAAACAGCGGAACCAGCAGCGACACCAGACTCGGCAGAAGCACATACGACATCAGGCTGCCCGTAGTCACATTGCCGCCCACCCACAGCATAATCGTGGTCACATCGCCGATCGGCGACCATGCGCCGCCGCTGTTGGCCGCAATGACAATGCAGGCGGCATAAAGCCACCGCTCTTTCTTATTGGCAATGAGCTTGCGAAGCAGCATTATCATCACGATAGTCGTAGTGAGATTGTCGAGAATGGCCGACATGAAAAAGGTGGTAAAGCTTATCACCCACAGCAGTTTCACTTTGCGGCGCGTGGTGATTCTGTCAGTGATTATGCGGAATCCGCCGTGCACGTCGATAAGTTCCACAATCGTCATTGCGCCGATCAGAAACAATATCGTCTGACAAATATCACCGAGATGCTCAACGATGTCGACGTTGAGAATATACTTCATTGTCTGCCCGTGAAGCGACTCATTGGCCAGCGAAGGGTTTTCGGCAAGAAAATTCTCAAACTTCGGGCCGGCGGCTGCGGGCACGATCGACTCCGCCCCGAGAGCATAAATCACCCACATCGTCATGCCGAGCAACAGAGCCGTTGCCGTTTTGTCGACTTTCAGGGGATGCTCCAGTGATATGGCGAGATAGCCTATAACAAAAATCACTAACAGCAGTGTGACTGTCATAATTAACAAAGGATAAATAATGTGATGAAGAAACTATGCAAAATTACAAATAACAACCGAATAGCGCCTTTCCTTCTATCCATTTTTACCAATTTTAACCAAATTTATCCAACACACTCCACACCGATTGCGATAATTCCCCGCTCCGCTACACCAACGTCCCCTCGTCAAGCGCGTTGCGCGCAATTTCTCTACATGATAAGGGCGGCGATGTCTGAGCGAAGCGAGTTTCGCCGCCCCGACGCGCCGCGGCCATCAGCCCCGACCGGCCGCTTTTCGACGCGCCCCTCGGCCTTTTGGTTCTTTTCGGCCCGCGAAAAGAACACCCACGCCCTTCGCGGCGCCCCCGCCTAACGGCTCGGCTCCCGCCAGACTATGCCCCCAACCGCCTGCTAAGTTAGCTACCCAGCTACCCCGGCTACCCCAGCTACCCCGGCTACCCCGGCTACCCCAGCTAAATTAGCTACCTCCTCAGCCCCAATTACCCCATTAACATTTTTTAATCCACAAATCCATCCCCATCTATTGTCATTCCAAAAAATCTCCCTACCTTTGCACTCACAAAACCGCATTGCGGGGTGGAGCAGTGGTAGCTCGTTGGGCTCATAACCCAAAGGTCGTAGGTTCGAGTCCTGCCCCCGCTACTAAAGGCCAAGCTCTTGTAACCCTCAAAGTTACAAGAGCTTTTCTTATATGCTATCCTCTCTTATAAGAGCCGGTTCGACAATAAATCCCTCATCAATCCGCTGCCGGCGTCAGGCCGAGGCCGGGCAGGCGGCTGAGCGTCACGCGGCCGTCGATGACCTGCATCCCTTTAAAGATATCATTGGAAATCAGCAGGTTGCCGTCGAGGTCGACCCACTCGGCAAGCGGCGCAAGCTGTGCCGCTGCCGTCACGGCACACGATGTCTCCGTCATGCACCCCAGCATCACTTTCAGCCCGAGAGCCTTGGCCAGCACAGCCATCTTATAAGCCTCATGCAGGCCGCCGCTCTTCATCAGCTTGATGTTGATGCCGTCGTAAGCGTCGGCAAGCGCCGGGATGTCGGCCGAGGTCTGCACAGCCTCATCGGCCACGATAGGCAGCGGCGACCTCTCTTTGAGCCAGCGGTGCGACTCGATATCATCCTTTGCCATAGGCTGTTCCACAAAGATCACATTGCGGTCGGCAAGCCACAGTATATTCTCGAGAGCTTCCTCGCGGGTCTTCCACCCCTGGTTGACGTCGACGCATATCGGCCGGTCGGTGCGGCTCCGTATCCATTCAATAAGTTCGCGGTCGCCCTTCACGCCCATCTTCACTTTGATGATGCGATAAGGCTCCGACTCAGCGAGTTTGCGCTCCAGCGCCTCGGGCGTATCATTGGAGATGGTAAACGACGTATATGGCATCTCGCCCGGCGTCAGTCCGAAGAGGCTGTAGCACGGACGCCCGGCAATCTTTCCCATGATATCGTGCAGTGCGATGTCGATCGCTGCCTTGGCAGCCCTGTCACCGGTCGACAGCGAGTCGAGATAGCTATGTATCTCTTCCATCGCAAACGGATCTGACAGCCGCTGCGGGTCGACGCGCGACAGAAATGCCGACACCGACTCCTCCGACTCGCCGAGATAGGGCGGCATCGAAGCCTCACCATAGCCCTTCACACCATCGACAGTGATCTCCACCTGCACACCGGGTGTAGACCGGCGCGACATGGTCGAGAGATTAAACGCATGGCGCAGCTGAAGCTCATAGGGATAATACTTGAAATCCACAGCGGAAACGTCTGACACGTCCGCCGCTTCCGCCGCGCCTGCCGGCATCACCGATGCAACCGCAATGGCTGCCGCAATAATCTTTTTCAACATATCAAAAATATTTGCCACAAATGTAGCACATTCTGCGTGCCGCGACAAATTTTCCCCACCGAATCCCCCCCCCGACTGGTATCAAATCACTCAAATCTATCAGTTATCACCAAACACATCCGCCACGCCGTAAATTAAAATACGAAGTGCGAAAACTCAGCCGCTGAGATTCTCCTCACTCC
>URWH01000100.1 GCA_900551515.1 uncultured Porphyromonadaceae bacterium | reverse complement strand
CAGCACCAAATCTGATGCACTGCTGCGACCCTGACGTTAACAAATTTTGTGGAATGGGCTCTTAGTCGATGAATCTCCGGGTAAGCCCTTGATAATAGTCTATGCGGCGGTCGCGCAGAAACGGCCACCAACGGCGCACCCATTCCGAACGTGTGCGGTCGATTTCCACCGTGGCCATGGCTTCTTCATGGTCAGACGCTTCGTAGAGCATCTCGCCCTGCGGTCCGGCCACAAAGCTGCTTCCCCAAAACTGAATGCCGCCGGTAACGCCCGACGGATCCGGCTCATGACCGACACGGTTGACCGTCACTACTGGCAGGCCGTTGGCCACGGCATGACCGCGCTGCACCGTGATCCATGCATCGCGCTGCCGTTGTTTTTCGGCATCCGAATCGGTTGATTCCCATCCGATAGCCGTAGGATAGATAAGCAGTTCGGCTCCCTGCAGAGCCATCAGACGGGCTGCTTCGGGATACCACTGGTCCCAGCAAACGAGCACTCCCAGACGCCCAACCGAAGTGTCAATGGGCTTGAAGCCCAGATCGCCCGGCGTGAAATAAAACTTTTCGTAATAGGCCGGATCGTCGGGGATGTGCATCTTGCGGTAGATGCCGGCGATGGATCCGTCGCGCTCAAACACCACGGCCGTATTGTGGTACAGCCCCGGCGCACGACGTTCAAAGAGGGAGGTGACTATGACCGTCTGCAGCTCAGCGGCCAGCGCTGAATAGAAGTCGGTCGCTTCCGACGGTATGGCAACCGCAAGGTCGCAGTTGTCGGTCGATTCTGTCTGACAGAAATATAGTGAATCGTGAAGCTCTTGATTGACAATCAAATCGGGGTGCGATTCTTTTACAAGACTGCGCATCTTATCGGCCAGACGCATGCGGTTTTCGGTTACGTCGGCGCCTTTGGCGAGCTGAATCAGTCCGATTTTAAGATTTTCTTTCATATTCTGACGAGTATATTGTTGGGAATCTGCATAGTGGCGCAATGGAGCGAACCGTGCTGACAGATGAGAGCGCGGCAATCGACGGCTACTGTCGGGCGTTCGAAAGCAACGGAGATGATGCGGCAGGCCAGTTCATCCTTGCGGGGCTGACCGTAGGTGGGCACAAGCACCACCGACGGCAAAGCGAGGAAATTGGCATATGTGGCCGGCAGGCGCTGCGAGTCATCATCATATATAGCATCCGGCAGCGGTAATTCGAACAGGTTGTAGGGGAGGCCCTCGGCGGTCCGGGACTCCTGAATCTCACGCTTCATCATCTCGAGCTCGGCGAAGTGCTCGTCGGCCGGATCGCTGCAGCCGGTGAAGACTATTGAATCGTTAGGCGCGAAACGTGCCAGCGTGTCGATGTGGCTGTCGGTGTCGTCGCCGGCGAGGTATCCGTGGTCAAGCCAGAGCACCCGCGACGCGCCAAACCGCCCCTTCAGCTGCGCCTCGATCTGCCCGCGCGAGAGGGTGGCGTTGCGGTTGGGCGAGAGCTGGCAGCGGGAGGTGGTGAGCAGCGTTCCCTTGCCGTCGCTTTCGATACCGCCGCCTTCAAGCACAAAGTCGCGGCAGTTGACGGTCGGGCCAGTGATGATCTTGCGTTCGGCGAGCCGTGAAGTGACGAGGTTGTCGAAACATGAGGCAAACTTCAGCCCCCAGCCATTGAAGCAGAAATCGAGGGCATTCATGGTGCCGTCGGCGCACTCGACCGTCAGGGGGCCGTAGTCGCGCGTCCAGGTGTCGTTGGTCGGCATGTCGACAAACAGCGCGCGGTCGGGCGTGATGTCGCTTAAGGCATCCCGGGCATCGGTCGTGTCGGGAGCCACTACGATAAGGCGTGCATAAGGTGCGATAGCATGAGCGAGTTCATTGTAGCACTTTCTCACATCGGAGAGCATATAGCTCCAGTCGGTGTCTTCGTGAGGCCATGCGAGAAGCACCGAGCAGTTGTGTTCCCATTCGGCCGGCAGGCGGAGGGAGGTAGGGTGTGAATCACTCATCGTCGTCGTATTCGTTCAAAGAGTTCCACACATCGTCCTGCGAATCAAGATAATCCTGACAATAGTCGAAAAAACCGTTTTTTTCGGTGCTTCCTACCTCAGAACACCATTCGCGGTAGAGCGCACGCAGCTCGGCGTCCTCGTGAATAGCCTTCTTGAATTCGGATTCGGCGATGTCAACGCTATCGTATTGCGACAAAAAGCTGTTGAATATTACTTCGATATTATCCATTTCGTTGGCATGGGAAGCTGGAGAGCTTCCGTGATGAATTGTGATGCCAAATTTATCATAATATACGGGGATTAACAAATCTTTTAAGAAACTTTTCTAATTGGCCGGTGTTTTCATAATATATGTTCAACCGATTAAGCTATATGTTTATGAAAAAATTATTTGGGATTGTCATTATGGCGATGACATTCATTCTCACAGGATGCAGCCCGTATACACTTGTCAACAGTGAGACCTACAACAACGCCGACCTGGCGTCGTACAAGACATTCCGCATCGTGACGCCCGAAGAAGGCAAGATGATCCCCGGCATGCAGATGGTGACCTACTACAACATAGCCGCCGCCATCCGGGAGCAGATGGTGGAACGCGGATACACGGAAGACCCCTCGTCGCCGCTGCTCATCAACATCGGCCTTTCGGTGCAGAAAGAGCTGCAGACCGAGCCCGTGGTGCCTAACTATTATCCTTATTACGGCCCGTATCCCTATCCCGGCTATTATCCATTCTTCATGTATCCGCGTCAGTATTACTGGCCCGAATATGCCAATGCGCAGGTGATCACCGGCGTCTACCGCGAGGGTGTCCTGACGATGGATATGGTGAACATCGTCGACAAAGTGCCGCTCTATTCGGCATCTGTGGCAACGATACTCAATGGCAACGGTCAGGCACAGTTCCGCAACCTTTCGGGTATCGCTGAAGCTGTCAACACGCTGTTCTCTAAATTCCCCGTAGCGTTGCTTCCGCAATATCGCAAATAACCCGACGTTAAAAATATACTGTTATCGGCATGAGGTCGCGAATTTCATGCCGATAATTGTATCCTGCGGTGTTCAATAAAATTCGTTAAATATTCGTTTATATCACATGAAACGATTCTTGATATTTTCAGCACTGATTCTCGCGCTGAGCTCGCTGGTGTCGGCTCAGGCACAGACGTGGTCGGCCGACACTCTCGGCGGCAAATTCGTAGTGCGCTATTTCGATCAGGGACGCGACTACAGCGGCTCGGTGCGCAGCTCCGTCGTGCGTCTGCAATCCGAGCAGCCGTCGGACGTGGCCGCGCTCTACATCCATGGCTTCAACGACTATTTCTTCCAGACAGAGATGGCCGAGAAATTCGTGCAGCACGGCTATGGCTTCTATGCCGTAGATCTGCGCAAGTACGGACGCTCGCTCACGGCCGGACAGAAGCGCTGTCAGGTGCGCAGTTTCAAAGAATATTTCCCCGATATCGATTCAGCTCTGAGCGTGATAGCCGCCGACGGCTATAAGAAAATAGTGTTGATGGGTCATTCCACCGGAGGCCTTGTTGCAGCCTTTTATCTGGCCCATCATCCCGACGTGCCGATCGACGCTTTGTTGCTCAACAGTCCGTTTCTCGAGTGGAATCTCGGCAAGAAAGAGTGCCTCGTGGGCGCCGTGGCCGGACTCGGCGCCGTGTTGCCCAATGTGTCGTTCAAGTCAGGGTCGGGGAGAGCCTACGGCGAAAGCCTGAACCGCCGCTTCCACGGCGAATGGACCTACGACACCCTTTGGAAATCGCTCGACCCTACCAAAGTCGACCTCGGCTGGGTGCGGGCTGTCAATTCGGCTCAGAACTATCTCAAGCACCACACCATGCGGATCGATCAGCCGATATTGCTCATGTATTCGGCCCGCAGCATCGATGCCGTCAACTGGTCGCCGGAGGTGAACCGTGCTGATGCCGTGCTCGATGTTGCCGATATCCGCAAGTACGGCATGCAGCTCGGCCCGCATGTCACAGCCATCAAGGTGGAAGGCGGCATGCACGACCTCATTCTCTCGGCCAGGGATGTGCGCGAGCCGCTCTACGACTATATCTTCGCGTGGCTGGCCGAGAAAGTGCCCACGCCGGAGAATCACGCCGACTGAGCGCCGTTGAGCAGCGGTTCCATCGCCCGGCGGATATATTGCGTCAACAGCTTATATGCCCGGCTTGACACCGCGGCGATCTGCGCGGGAGTCAGTTTGGCGAATACCTTGCCTACCACATACATGCGTTCGCGCACCGCCGACATGATTTCCGGGATGATCTCCTTGCGAAACCATTGCAGATAGCGCTCGGCCTTCTCATCGAGGCTCTCTTCCACAGTCTCTTCCTTGACCTCTTTATTAACCTCTTTCTTAACCTCTTTCTTAACCTCTTCCACAGCTTCTGCCTTAACCTCTTCCTTCTGCTTGGGCTTCGGGATGCGGTTGCGTCGGGCTATGGCTGCGCGTGCGCGGCGCACCGATCTGCGATGCAGGTCGCGGATCATCTTCGGGGCCTCGCCTTCGATGGCCGATGTGGCTATCTCTTCATTGGAAGCATTGGCAAGCGCGTCGCCGTATTCGATGATCTGCTTTTGCTGCTCGGGTGCGAGGCTGAGCAGTTCTTTTACTTGATCGAGTGTAAATGTCGTTTTCATAATCGTTCGATGTTTTTCCGCAAAGGTAGGCCGCGACATCAACTCATTTGAGCGAATCTGTAGCATTTGCATGAACTTTTGCGCGCGACAGGTGTTTTCATTATAAAGATTTCCAATGACAACTAATCTTACTGTATCCTAACATGAAAACGACCCTCTATTCTTTGCCGGATCTCCCTTATGCCGATGATGCGCTTGCTCCGGTAATATCAGCCGAAACCGTGCACTACCATTATGGCAAGCATGAAAGAGCCTATATCGACAATCTCAACAAGATGATCAAAGGCACAAAATTTGAAGACATGGAGCTGGAGGATATCATCCGCAGCTCTGAAGGCGCATTGTTCAATAACGCATCGCAGGCGTGGAACCATATATTCTACTTCTTCACCTTCTCACCCTCGGGCGCTCACGAGCCGTCGGGCGAGCTGCGCAAGGCCATCGACCTGCAGTTTGGATCGTTCGACGATTTCAAGCGCGAGTTTGTCGATGCCGGCGTCAAGCTGTTTGGCAGCGGCTGGGTGTGGCTCGTGTGCGATGAAGAGGGCAAGCTCATGATCGTGCAGAAATCGAATGCCGGCAATCCGCTGACCGACGGGCTTATCCCGCTGATGACATTCGACGTGTGGGAACATGCATATTATCTCGATTATCAAAACAGGCGTGCTGAAGCTCTCGACCGGCTCTGGGCGGTCGTCGACTGGGACGTTGTCAGCAGCCGATATGAAATAGACTGATCCGTAGATATCTAATCCGACGGACCGGATCAATCACGGAATACTTATTTTTATAAGCATAATGTGATGAATGGAGAGGGCGGTACTTGTGAAAGCACCGCCCTTTTTGTGCGCCAACCTCAGCGCCATTGGAACCGGCGCTTAAACATATTTAACTTTTGAGGTTCGGAAAAATTCCCGCAGCCATATCTATCTTTGCATCTACCGGACGAGGCTCCCCGTGTGCGGACAGCATGTGCGCCTCCGTAAAGAAGATAAAAGATTACCATAAAAGATAAGCATATGAAGAGCAGGATCTTAGCAGCATTATTATTCGCGATAGCGACATTGTCGGCCGCCGGGCAGAAGGTCTACAGCACCGACCACGCCTATTCTGCCGATTTGAAAGTGTACGTGACCGACAAGGAATACCGTGCCGATCTGGTGGTCTACGTGACCGATAAGCAATATCACGTGAAAAAGGATGAAAACAAGGGCATCTGGTACTTCACCGACCGGCAGTATCAGGCCGACAAGAAGATCTATTTCGTTGACCACGAATATCAGGCCGACCTCGTCATCTATATCACCGACAAGGAATACCGCGCCGGATGGAAACACTCCGATAAGAAATATCTGATGTACTGATCCCGACGCGGCAGCGTTCAGCCATCGCGTCACAGCAGGGCAGGGCAGAAAAACAATATCACAAAGTGCAGAATCACCGACAATATCTTGCTATCGACCTGAAGAGCTTCTATGCTTCAGTCGAATGTGTCGAGCGCGGGCTGGACGCCCTCGACGCATGCCTTGTCGTGGCCGACGAGACCCGCACCGACCGCACCATCTGCCTTGCCGTGTCGCCCGCCCTGAAAGCCTACGGAGTGCCCGGCCGCCCGCGCCTGTTTGAGGCCAAGCAGAAGCTACGTGAAGTGAACCGCACGCGCGGCCACCGTGGCACGTCGACATCGGCCCGCGAGCTCGTCGCCGACCCGAGCCTCGCCGTGGGCTGCATAATTGCGCCGCCCCGGATGCAGCTCTACATCGACTATTCGGCACGCATCTACAACATCTATCTGCGCCACATCGCCGCCGAGGACATCCTCGTCTATTCCATCGACGAAGTGATCATCGACCTCACCGCCTATCTCCGCACCTATAAGCTCACGGCCTATGAGCTGGCCATGCAGATAGTGCGTGAGATAGTCGGCGAGACCGGCATCACGGCAACCGTCGGCATCGGCACCAACATGTATCTCTGCAAGATAGCCATGGACATCGTTGCCAAAAAGATGCCCGCCGACAAAAACGGAGTGCGCATAGCCGAGCTCGACGTGCCCTCCTACCGCCGGCAGCTCTGGACCCACACGCCGCTCACCGACTTCTGGCGCACCGGCAGCGGAGTGGCGCGGCGTCTTGAAGCCGTAGGGCTGTACACGATGGGCGACGTGGCCCGGGCATCGCTCAGCCACGAAGACTGGTTCTACCGCGAGTTTGGCGTCAACGCCGAGCTGCTCATCGACCACGCCTGGGGCTGGGAGCCTTGTACGATTGCCGACATCAAAGCCTACAAACCGGAAACCAACAGCATCAGCTCCGGGCAGGTGCTGCAGGAGCCGTACGACTGGCACAAGGCAAAGCTCATCGTGCGCGAGATGACCGACCTTCTCGTGCTTGATC
>URWH01000099.1 GCA_900551515.1 uncultured Porphyromonadaceae bacterium | reverse complement strand
AAACCCGCTCAAGCTATGCGACCCTGCCGTCAACATTTATTATTAAACAAGCTCTTAATATTATGGACAGGTGAAAGGGAAAGAGATGGGATGAGCTATCTGTCATCGGCGGAGTGTGTGATTTTTTCTATTCGGGCTCCGGTGTAGGTTCCGAGCGGGTGGATGCCGCGGCGGCAGTCGGTGGCGAAAAACGGGCGGCCGATGGCCATGCATGCCACTCTCACCGTGTCGCCTGCGCGGAGCTTGATGTTGCCGCCTTCGGTCACGGTGTAGCCGTCGGGCTCGTTTATCTTTTTGAGGGTGCAGTGCTTCGTGGCTCCGAGGCGGATGCTTATTGTGGTGCCGACGGCAACGAGGCGCGATTCGATGATCGACTCTTTTGAGAAGCCCGATTCCTGCTCATCGGTGATCAGTGAGGCGAAGCGGCAGAAGGAGTCCCAGTCGCTGTAGCCGGTGTAGCGGCTGAGCAACGAGAGCGTGGAGTAGGTGGTGCCTGTCTGATCTTTGATGTATCCCCAGAGGCGTTTGAGCGTTGAAAGGCCGATAGTGCGCCCGGTGCTTTCCTGCACAGCCGAGGCGAGCGCAACGAAGTCGGTCGGCGTGTGCGGAGTGGTGCCGAATGTCTGTGCGACTATCTGCAACAATAAATCGAGCTTTTCTTTTTCGGGTTTCATCGGTTAAATAATCTTGTGGCAAAGTTAGAATATGAGGAGATGTGTCATTGGGTAATGGGGGTTAAAATATGTAAAATTGAACCATATAGGACTTATTGTCGGAGATGACGGCTGGCGGCGGCATCGTATATTTGCAATGTGAACAGAGCAAATCTGTGTTAAATTCTTTATGCAATTAAGAAATAATGTGTTTATATTTGCAAAAGAAAAGTAAAGGGGTGCTCGGAGGAGCATTGTCCCTGAAAATATAGATTCGCTATTATTGGATCGATTCGTTGAAATCTCGCAAATTACAATTGAAGTCTGTGATCCGGCATATAGCGTTTCACCTCTGACGGCAGGGGTGGAGTGCTCTGTTTCATTTGGACTTCAAGGCTATGCGAGAACCTCAACGGACAATGTGACAGCGGTAGTTCCGCCCCTGTTTTTTTGAGTCAAAGAAAAGTGTAACAATTAAAGAAAAAGTAATTATGTTTTGTAGAAACTGCGGATCTGAAATTGATCCGAATTCTAAAGTGTGTAAGAATTGCGGCGCCGAGCAGGAGATATCCAAACCCGACACCGAGAATGAACCTACCTCCGATGAAGTCTCCGATGAAGAGGAAGAAGAGGGCTCGTGGATCGGCGGCATTGTGATCCTCGCACTTATCGGTATCGCTATCTGGGCACTGGTTCATTTCAACCCTTCCGAAGAAGATCATTTTGAAGAAGTGAGAGAATCGGTTGTGGAGCAAGTGGAAGAGGACGGATCAAGTATTATGAATGCGGCTCTTGTTCTTGATAAACTGCAATATAAAAGCATCGGGGTTGCCTCATGGACCTATGTGAAATATAAAGGGAAGGTGCATCTTGGAAGCATTGGCTTGTGTGGATTCGTGATCCCTCTGATCGGAATTGAATAACGGTTTAAATATGAAATGATATGAAAAAGATAGTTCTCATTTTAGCGGTTGCAATAATGGCGGCTGTGACTTCGTGTGGCGTAACCAGTGACAAAACTACCGAAAAGCAACTTGATGGCACATGGACCTCAAACGATTCTGAAACGGAGGATGGTGTGACAATGAATGGTACTGAAACATTGACTCTCGATGCTTCAACGAATGAATTCACACAGGAACTGAAATTGTCGGCATTTGCTTACGGAGAATATATGCCACTTGGCACTATAAAATTGAGCGGGAAATGGAGCGCGTCTAAAGAAGAAATCAATTTCGACTTTACGGAAGATGATATTGAACTCGATATTGATAGCGATTTCCTGTCAGAAATGGGGGGTAAAAAAGCCCTTATCAAAGAAATTATGGAAAGCAACGGCAGCTTCAAGATTGTAAAGCTCAATGATGACGCCTTTACCTTACGGGATGACGAGGGCGAAAAAACGGAATACACAAGAGCTGATTAAGCCAAACAAAAAGGGATTAACAATTAATATAATAAGAATATGAGAAAATTATTTGTTTTGTTTGCGATGTCGATTGCCGTTATCGGTTCTTATTGTTCATTTACTGCATGCTCAAATGCATCGGCACAGAGTTCGGATCCTTATCAGAATGAGATTACCAAGATGCTCGAACTGACCAAAGCCCGTGAAACGATGATGACAACTATGGTCAATATGTGGACGAATATGCATCTGCCCATTGATGACATGGACGAACTCGCAGAGGCTGTGTTGGACGGAATCTGGGAAGACTATGTCGTTGACTGTGCGGCAGTCTACCGGAAATATTTCACATTAGATGAGATCAAGGAACTTAATAAGTTTTATGAAAGTACAATTGGCAAAAAAATCTCAGAACATAATTCTCAGATCGTTACGGAATGTTCGAAGTTGGTTTCCGATAAGTACACCGGACGGATACAGGAAATCATATCAGAACACATGAGTCGCTGAACCTTAAAAAATCAATTTTTAAAAGATGAAATGCAAAAATTGCGGCGAGGAGATGTATCCTAATCACCCTTTCTGTCCTAATTGCGGTGTAGAAAATAAAGCCGATGCCATTGTTGAGAATGAAGTGAGTGTCGGAACGCCTGCCGAAGCGACAGCCCGGCCGACTGAAAATGCGGTCAGTGAACCGGCTGTAATGCATTTCGAATGGGCAGGCACGTCAAAAGGCAAAAAAGCTGGGTGATGAGCGTAGTCATCAACGGCAATGAAATAGTGGAAGGTTCATATCAGGATGCATGGTCCTGCGACATTCCTCTTGACGGCTGCGGTGATGAAATCGAGCTGAAGATCGTTGTCGGAATTAGTGAAAGTAAGAAGCAAACAAGCTTCAAGCGCGTGTTCAGCATTAAGCCTTCAACTAATTATTACTGTGCTGTAAGCGGTTCCACACAAGACTTTACGGGACTGGGCGTGAAATTTAATGAGGGCGATATCGAGCTGGATTCTACACCCACAATCCCCGGATCGGTATTCGGAGTCGCTTTTATGGCGTTCCTGTTCCCTATCTATGGCATCTATAAGGGCTTTACTTTGAAGATAGTACGCAATGCTGCTTTTGGCGGCGCTATTGCCGGGTTCTTTTTAAGTTTGATAATGAGCTCAATGGCCGAAGATGGCGACATGATAGGTTTTGGATTCGGACACACCGCGCTATTTGAGTATGAGCCGTTTTCAGTTACCGATATAGTTATCAACCTGATCCTTGGCGGCATAGCCTCACTCAGAGGTTTCTTGTACATGCTCTTGGATTAACGAACTAAAAAGCTGTGGACAAGAATTAGGGCTTCCTGCGATGTGGGAGGCCCTGATTTTTTTGACGGTGACGCGGAGCGGTCGGAGCGGTCAGAAGGGAATTTCGCCGTTGCGGATGCGCTCGAGGTCGCGCTCAACTTGCTCGCGTTCGCGGCGGGCACGCACATCGGTATATTCTTCCATATACGTTCCGTCCTCTTGAATGGTGAAAGTGTAAATCCGGCCATCACCGAGATCTTTTGAAAACCCTTTGGCTACCTGTGGGTAAGATGCTTTTTGCCAGTGGAGAAGTTCGTCGTAGCGGTTGCGTTCTTCATAATCGTTGATTGCCTTTTGTGCCATTGACGTGTATATCTCGTAGGCAGGTGACGCGACCGTTACTCCTTTGTCGGCAATCCATTTATTGAAATCCCTTTTTGTGAGATACTTCCAGTGGCCGCACGAAGCAAGCTCCGATGAGCGATGGGTTGTCAGAGTGTCGATTAATTTCAGATGGTCGGCATAACGCCTGACAATGATTTCCTGACATTTTATCGAGGCTTCGTTAAGAGTAAGCTCACGGTCGGACGGAGCATCCGTATCGGTGGCGGCTTGTCCGCCGCCATCGGCTGGCGCCGGCGCATCCGCGGGAATGATCGGTGCATCCATAGCCGGAATTATCACCCCGGGCGTGTCAGCGACGGGAGGCACCGGCTTTGCTGTCGATGCCGTGTCGGTCACAGCGTGGGCTGTAATATTTGCCGGGGCAGCTGTTTCCGAGCGGCGGCCAGTGAAGAATATGGCGGCAGTGCCGATGAGAGTTACGACGGCGACGGCGGCAATGCCGCTGAGCCATAGCCGTCTGATCTTATCGCGATGCCCGATGAGAGGGATGACTGACGATGCCGACGAGGGACGGTCGTCGGGACGCTCCATAGTGCACTGACGGCTGACGTTGCGGTAGCCGGCGCTGCCTTTAGGGCAAATCTCCTGCATTATGACGCCGAGAGAATAGATGTCGGCGCGCGGATCGCTGTCGGTGCCTTTCGCGAGTTGCTCCGGGGCGCTGTAGTGGCGCGTGCCTCCGGCGTATTTGAAGTCAGTGAATGCTGTGCCGTCGCTAAGTCCGAAATCAATCAGTTTCACATGATGCCCCGCGTGGGTGAGCATGAAGTTTGATGGTTTGAGGTCGCGATGAATGAGTTGATGGGAATGTAAATATTCCAATGCGTCGCACAGCTCTTCTACGATTGCCATGGCTTCTTTTTGCGGGAGAGGCCCTTTGCTGTCGATATAATCGCGCAGTGTCAGGCCATCGACAAGCTCCATGACAATAACCGGACCAATGCCGGGGAACGACCGGAATCCGATGGTTGAGGCAATGTACGGGTGATAGAGCGAGTGGCCTATTTCATATTCCTTGCGAAGCAAATTGATATGCACGTCGCTATCGGCGTACTCCGGTTTAAGCGCCTTGAGCGCAATTCGGCGACCGTTGAAATCGGTTGCGTAGATGCGGCAATAGCCGTTTCGCGACTCGTAGATTATTTGTGTGGAGGATGACCTGCGAGCGGCTAATTCATCAGCTGAAATATTGAAACCGGATGATTCCATGGGGATGGCAATCAGAGCAGAGCCGCCATCTGGTCGCGGAGCTTTCGGGCTTCGGCGGCAGCAGCCTCGGCGAAGTCGAGGCCTGATGAGGCGTAGATGATGCCGCGTGAGGAATTGACGAGGAGACCGCAGTCGCCCGGAAGCATTCCGTAGCGGCACACTTCTTCAAGGCTACCGCCCTGCGCGCCTACGCCCGGAACGAGCAGGAATGAGCGGGGAGCCACACGCCGTATCTCCTCGAACATGCGACCCTGCGTGGCGCCGACCACATACATCATCTCATCTTCGCCGGCCCATTGCTGCGATTTGCGTAACACAGATTCAAAGAGAGGCGTGCCGTCTTCGTTTTTGATAAGCTGAAAATCGTGTGAGCCTTTGTTGGATGTGAGGGCGAGAAGGATGACCCATTTGCCTTCGTAGCCGAGGAAGGGTGTCACGGAGTCCTCACCCATGTAAGGAGCAACGGTGATGGCGTCGACGTCGAGATGCTCGAAGAAGCTGCGGGCATAGAGCTTTGAGGTGTTGCCGATGTCGCCGCGTTTGGCGTCGGCGATGATAAACTGGTCGGGATAGTTGTCTTTGATATATCTGATGGTGCGCTCCAGGGCTATCCATCCCTGAGCGCCGAAGCTTTCATAGAAAGCCATATTGGGTTTGTAGGCAACGCAGTAGGGCGCTGTGGCATCAATTATTGCTTTGTTGAATTCAAATATTGGATCTTCTTTTTCAAGAAGATGAGCCGGGATTTTTTTTATGTCGGTGTCGAGTCCAACACAGAGAAACGACTGTTTGCGACGGATGTTTTCGATGAGTTGCTGGCGTGTCATGGTGATGTATGTGTGTGGGGATTATAATTCGGATTCTTTGAGCTTTTCAGCGTTTTCGGCTATGATGAGGTGGTCGATGCAGTCCTGGATGTCGCCGTCGACGAATGCCTGAAGATTGTAGATGGTGTAGCCGATACGGTGGTCGGTGATGCGTCCCTGCGGATAATTGTAGGTGCGAATCTTTGCCGAGCGGTCGCCGGTGGAAACCATCGTCTTGCGCCGTGAGGCGATGTCGTCGATATATTTCTGATGCTCTTTGTCGTAGATAAACGTGCGCAGACGGCTCAGTGCGCGCTCTTTGTTTTTGGGCTGGTCGCGGGTTTCGGTACATTCGATGAGTATCTCCTCCGACTCGCCGGTGTTTGGGTTGCGCCACATGTAGCGTAAGCGCACACCCGATTCCACTTTGTTGACGTTCTGACCGCCGGCGCCGCCCGAGCGGAAAGTGTCCCATTTGATTTCGCCTTCGTTGATCTCGACGTCAAATGGCTCAGCCTCCGGAAGCACGGCTACGGTAGCGGCCGAGGTGTGGACGCGGCCCTGAGTCTCGGTTGCCGGCACGCGCTGCACACGGTGCACGCCGCTCTCATATTTCAGGGTGCCGTAGACGCCGTCGCCGCTAATGGCCATGACAATTTCCTTATAGCCACCGGCGGCGCCTTCGCTGGCTGATGTGATGGCGACGTTCCAGCCTTTCGATTCGCAATATTTGATGTACATCTTTGCAAGATCGCCGGCAAAGATGGCAGCTTCGTCGCCGCCTGTGCCGCCGCGGATCTCAAGGATGGCGTTTTTGCCGTCCTCCGGATCGGCCGGGATTAGCTGAAGCTTTATTTCCTCTTCCAGCGCGGGGAGGGCGGCAGTGGCGGCATCGGCCTCCTCTTTCGCCATGGCGCGCAGCTCTTCGTCGCTTTCCGTTTCAAGCACATGCCGGGCGTCGTCGATATCGGCGATCAGCGCTTTGTAGCGTTTTGTCAGGCTGATGAGCTTTTCCAGATCCTTATATTCTTTTGTGAGGCGTACGTAGCGTTTCATATCGGCGATAACCGACGGGTCGGTTATGAGCGTCGATATTTCCTCAAAACGGGCATCAATGCCCTCAAGTCGCGACAAAAGTGAGTTTTCTGACATCGTGATGGGGAATGCTTTTATTATTGTGCGAAGTTAATAAATATTAGCCATATGTACAATATTATCGAACCGGCTCTTAGACCCCATCCCACAAAATATGTTAACGTCAGGGCGATGGCTTTTCGAGCAAA
>URWH01000098.1 GCA_900551515.1 uncultured Porphyromonadaceae bacterium | reverse complement strand
TGGGATGAGGCGGGCGGTGTCGGGGTTGAAGCGGGGTCCGAGGGAGAGGTGGATGCCGCGGTCGAGGAGCTGGAGGGCGAGGGCGGGTTTCTGTCGGAAGCCGTGGATGATCCAGGGCTGGGTGGGGCGGGTGGCGCGGTGGACGGCGAGGAGGAGATCGTAGGCGCGCACGCAGTGGATGATGAGGGGCTTTTGGAGCTGCTCGCTGATGGCTATCTGGCGGCGGAAGATGTCGGCTTGCAGCGGGAGGGGCGCGTCACAGAGGCGGTCGAGGCCGCATTCGCCGATGGCCACGATGCGGGGGTCGGCGCAGAGCTGCAGGAGCTGATCGAAGTCGGGCTGTGGCGTGTCGGCGGCGTGCCACGGGTGGATGCCCATGGAGTAGATGCATGCGGGGTCGGTGATGCCGGTGTGCGGATCGGTGGAGACGATGGCGCCGGGACAAGGAATGTGGGTGTGTATGTCGGTTATGGGTGTGGTCATATGTGCTGATCAGGGCACTGGGTCGTAGCCGCTGCCTCCCCAGGGGTGGCAGCGGAGTATGCGCCGGATGGCGAGGTAGGAGCCGCGGAAGATGCCGTGTTTCATGATGGCTTCGATGGCATACTGGCTGCATGTGGGCACGAATCGGCAGCTGGCCGGGAGCATCGGGGAGATGCAGAGCTGGTAGAAGCGTATGGGGAGGATGAAGATGCGGCGTATCATTGAGGTTCTGATGTCTCGGGTGAGGCTGAGGCTTCGGCTTTGGCGGCTTCGGCTATTCGTGTGAGAAATTTGCTCACGGAGCGCTGTGCGGCATGGTAGTCGGTGAGCTTGTCGGCGACGTAGATGAAAGCTATGTCGGCCGGGAGGTTGGGGTCGATGAGATGTCGGGTGAGGCGGTAGGCTTCGCGCATGCGGCGGCGCATGGTGACGCGGTCCACGGCATGGCGCAGGCGCTTTTTGGGCACGCTTATGAGAAATTTCGGGCAGGTGGCGTGGCGTTTGTCGTTGAGACGCCAGATGCATCGCCAGGGGTAGGCCATAATGCTGTTGTTCCCGCCTTTGCTACGCATAGCAGGCGAGAACAGCATATCGATTGCAGTGACACTGCAGAGTTTTTCTTTTTTGTATAAGCGATATCCGGCCATCGTAAGAGAGGCGGGGGTTGAGATTGCGCCGCGGGGTCAGGAATTGTTTTTGGCGTTTTCGTTGAGGAAGAGGTCGAGAGCTGCCGTCATGGAGGGGGCTTTGACCGATGGGGCTTCCATGTCGAGACGGAGGCCGGCGTTCTTGACTGCCTGAGCGGTGGTCGAACCGAAGGTGCCGATCTGGATGTCGTCCTGCTTGAACTCGGGGAAGTTTTTCAGCAACGAAGCGATACCGGAGGGGCTGAAGAAGAGGAGCATATCATAGTCAAACGGTTCGTCGGGGCCGAAGTCGTTGCTTACGGTGCGGTACATTACGGCTTTGGTATAGTCGATCTTGTGGTTGTCGAGCAGGCCGGTGTCGTCTTTGTGGACGTCGCTGACAATGTAGAGATATTTTTCCTTGTTGTGCTTGAGAAGAGCGGGCACCAGACCGTCGAGTTTGCCGGTAGTGCCATGAAATATCTTGCGTTTGCGGTAAACGATATATTTCTGAAGATAGAGTGCAATCGACTCTGTGGTACAGAAATATTTCAGAGTGTCGGGGATGGTGACGCGCATCTCTTCGCAGAGGCGGAAGAAATGGTCGATTGCCGTGCGGGCGGTGAATATGATTGCCGTGAAGTCGGAAATATTGATTTTAGACTGGCGGAATTCCTTCGCGGTGAGACCTTCCACTTTGATGAAGGGGCGGAATTCGATCTGAACGCCGTATTTTTCGGCTATTTCATAGTAGGGAGACTTGTCGGATGTCGGCTTCGGCTGTGATACTAAAACTTTTTTTACTTTCACGCTATGCTAATGATAAGTTCAGAGAAATGAAGTCAGGAACAAAGATGCTTTATATAAGAGGATAAGCGGTATTATTTCCAGACTGCAAAGGTACAAAATAAAGTAAATTAAGGCTAAGAAATTATTGTAAAAAATTCTAAAACCTTTATAGATTAAGATGATTCGCGCGAGGGCGTAGAGGATCACGGATATGCTCAGGAGCGTCGGTGTGATGGCGGGATTGAACAGCGCGAGCAGAGCTGGCGGAGCGATGCAGATGCCGAGGAGCGACTGCGAGGCGTTGAAGCCTTTGACCCACATGACGGCGCGTGCGCGGGTGGTGAACACGTAGCCTACGGTGCGGTAGGTGGCGAGCTGCAGGAGATAGTAGGCGGCGGCGAGCGCCGATAGCGACCCGATGCCGGCAAGGTTGGGCATGGTGATGCCGTGGAGCTGGAGGAAGGAGAAGAGCAGGATGCCTTCGCTCAGACAGAGCAGGAGTATGAGCGACAGCAGCACGCGCGTCTCGCTCACGGTGGAGCGTTCGTCGAAGACGTTGGCGCGTTTGCGCACCGAGAAGAGATTTTGGGTGAACGTTTTGAGAAACGTGGAGTAGTGGCGGAAGTTGAGAGTGATGAGCACGAAAACGCCAATGACCAGAGCCATGACGCCCGAATCGTAGCCGGGGAGGACGTGGCGTGGCTGCGGAGTGAGGCCTTCGGTGTAAGGGACGCGCCCGATGATGCACACGTTTTGCTCGCGTGCCGACCATGGCGCATCGTCTTCGCGGCACAGCGTGGTGTCGCGGGCTCCCGGCTCGGCGGGTAAGGTGAAGGGAGCCGGTGTCTGCGCTATGGTGTCGCGGGGTGTAATGCTGTCGGTTGTTTCGGGCATCGTGTGTTAAGCGGGGATCAGTGTATTTTGCGTGAATAGTCGGTGGTGTCGGGCGGCAGGGTGGCCATGGCGATGGCTTCTTCGGGTGTCGCAGCCACGTGCCAGATGCGGTTGCTTTCCGGGGTGATGAAACCGCAGTCGGTGGCATGCCGGAGCATGGCGATAAGGTTGTCGTAGTAGCCTCCGGTGTTGAGGATCACTACGTGGCCATGATAGAGGTTGAGCTGGCGCCATGTGATGATCTCCATGAGTTCTTCGAAGGTGCCGCAACCGCCGGGGCAGGCGATGGCAGCATTGCTGAGCGAAGCCATGGTGCTTTTGCGGGAGTGCATGTCGGGTGTGGCTATCATCTCCGAGAGGGCGGGATGCTGCCACTGCTTGTCGACCATAAACTGCGGAAGGACGCCGATGGTGTATCCTCCGCGCGAGTCGGCGCCTTCGATTGCGGCGCGCATCAGGCCGGCTTTACCGCCGCCGCACACCAGGGCGTAGCCGGCGTCGGCGATGAGCCTGCCGAGGCGGAATGCGTCGTCTTTAAAACGCCGGTTGATCTGTTCGCTTGAGGCGCCGTAGACCACTATTGCTTTCTCCGGACGGTTCATGGCGGTGTTAACGGTTGATGATGTTTGCGGGGTCATATTTCTGTTTTGGAGTGGCTTCCGCTTTGGGGTAGCCTATCGGGATGATGTTTAGGGGGATGAGGTCGGATGGGAGGCCGAGCAGCGATCTGACGAAGGTGACGCGTTCGGCCACGGGATAAACACCGCACCATACGGCGCCGAGGCCCAGGGCGTTGGCGGCCAGCAGCAGATTTTCCGAGGCTGCCGAGCAGTCCTGAATCCAGTAATCTCGGCCGTCGCCTTCCATGGCTTTCGTCATGTCGCCGCACACCACGATGGCAGCCTGCGCTTCTGCGGCCATGGAGAAGTTGGGCTTGCTTGCGGCGATGGTGTCGAGGATGGCACGGTCGGTGATGACGACGAATTTCCAGGGGCGGCAGTCGCGTGCCGTCGGAGCGGCCATGGCGGCGCGGAGCAGCGTGTCGATCTGCTGCGGGGTGACCTCGCGTGAGGTGTAGGCGCGGATGCTTGACCGCGTCATGATATTATCGATGGCGGCTGCCGAGGATGCTTTGGATGTGGCGGCCGTGACGGCGTCGGCATGCGGTTCGGCCGACAAGGTTTCCACCAGCTTGTAGGTGACAACGGCGAGCGCTATTGCGAGGGCTGTGATTATGATGTAGGCTGTTTTCATATTGCTATGGGGGGGGGGGTGTTATTTGGTGCTGCTATCCTGCGCGAGATGCAGCAGAGTGCCCGTGGGGCAGATGAAGCGGCAATAGGGGCGGGGAATGAAGATTGATATCACTATGATGGCGGCTCCAGCGATGATCACGCCTACGGAGGCGGTGCCGACGAGGAAGGCGCTGAAGAGTTCGTAGTCGATCCAGCTCATCCAGAAGCCTGTCCAGAGACACACCATCAGGGCGGCCCAGAGGATGAGGCGCATCGAAGATAGGATCTTCACGGCGCGGCCCGATAGCTTCAGGTGGTGGTGCGGGTTGCAGTGCAAGGCGAGCTCCTGAAGGGAGCCGAGGGGGCACACCCATGTGCAGTAGTAGGATTGCTTGCCGAAGAGAGGATAGATGAACGCGCACACGAGCATGAGCAGGGCGATGACGGATGTCGACGCTGTGATGCCGGAGCCTATGATGGAGAGCATCATGGTGTAGTTGACAAAGGAGCCGGCCCAGAAGCCAAGGACGCCGGCGTTGAGCAATTGCTGGACGATGCGGTATTTTTGGTTTTTTGTGAAAAGGGGCACCGACATTGCTGTGATGAGCACGGCGAGGGCGGCGAAGAACGCGGGCGAATGGCCTTGGCCGGATTCGTCGGTGGCAGCGGTGTCAGACTTCTGTACTGCGGTCGATGCTGTGGTGGTGTCGGCGGTTGCGGTGTCGGATATGGTCGATGCCGATGCAGGTGCAGGAGTCGGAGCGGCTGTGTCGGCGGCGGGGGATGCGGGCTTTTCATCGGCGGCGGGAGCGGCTGCAGGTTTGACAGCTTTCGGTGCGGCGGCTTTGGGGGCAGCGGGCTTCGCGGTCTGCTCTTTCAGATAGCTTTCGAGCCCGGCCTGCACGTTGCGGATGAGCGCTGTGGATGAGTAGGTGGCGCCGGTGACGCCGTCGACATGCAGGGCGGCGGCTTTCTCAGCCGTCAGCCCGTTCCATAAATCAGTGATGCCGCTTTCGGTGACGCGGCGGAAGAAACGGGGCGTTTCGGAGTTGGGGAGCGGCGTGACCGAGATGACTTTGCCGTCGGCGATCTTGATCTCGAGGGGCACCGGGCCGTTGTAGCCGATGATGTCGGCGCCGAGGTCGGTGGTGTTGATAGTGACGGTGTCGTGGAGCACCGGCGTTTCTTCGGTGCCGGATTGCTGCATTTCGGGCTTGGGCTCCGGCTTATGTTCGGGTTTTGGTTCGGGCTTAGGCTCTTCGATTGTTTTGGCTTCGGCCGGCGCCGTAGCAGCGGGCTTCGGCCGGCCGCGTTGGCTGAGGTAGCTGTTGAGTCCGGCCTGTACGTTGCGGATGAGCGCTGTGGATGAGTAGGTGGCGCCGGTGACGCCGTCGACGTGCAGGGCGGCGGCGTTTTCAACCGTCAGCCCATTCCATTTATCGGTGATGCCGCTTTCGGTGACGCGGCGGAAAAAATCGGGAGTCTCGACGTTGTCGAGGGGCTTGACGGCCACGACGATGCCTTTGACAATCTTTATTTCAACGGGCACCGGACCGCTGTAGCCGGTGACGTCGGAGGCAAGGTCGGTGGTGTTGATGGTGATGGTGTCGCCCTCGGCGCGTGCGGCTGTGGCGGGGACGCCGTCGGCGAAATGGCCCGGTTTGTAGCCGAAGATGCGACCGCTCTGCATCAGCGCGGCAGAGGCCATGAAAAGAAACACGGCGGTGAGGCTGATGATGTTGATGGCAAGACTTGGCCTGTGCTTGGCTTTCGATTTGTCCTTATGTTTCATTACAGAGTGTTTTGCCCTGCAAAGTTACTCTATTTTTTTCATAAGTCGGCGTAATAACGCAATTAGAAGCAGCAAACCGACGCATCCGGGGATAAGCGAGATGACGACAGCTGCGATCGAGACGGGTCGTGCGGATGATTGCGAGGATGATTGCTCGCGTCTTACGGCGGTGGTGCGTGCAGTGCTGTCGGTAGATGATGTGAGCAGGGTGCGCGACGATGCGGCCTTGCTGTGCGAGGCGCTGACGCGGTGCATGGTGACCGCTACGGGGCGCCTTTCCTCGACGGTGTAGGCTGTCTGTGTCGGGATGAGGAGGGTGATACTGTCGGCGCTGAAGGAGAAGCTGCAGAGCAGCGAGTCGAGGCGCAGGCTTTCGGTGCGCGCCGAGGTGAGCGATGTGATTGATGTGGAGGTGTCGGCGGCCGAGGATTCACGGCGCGATGTGGCGCAGGCTGTCAGGAGGAGGGCCGACAGGCCGATGATGGTGCGGGTGGCGGATGTGGAATAAAACATAGCGACGATGATTTTGCATCAGTGATTGTGGATGCAAAATTATCGCCTCGCTGTAGTGTCGCGGTGCGAATCAGTAGCGCTATTAGAGCCGGCTCGACAATAAGGCTCTTATTCGGCGGAGCCGCCGGCTATCTGCACGATCTGTCCTACCGTCTTGCAGTTGTTGAGGTCGGCGGCCAGCTGATCTTTGTTTTGCTGGATCTGTTCGAGCGTCATCGGGGCTTCGCCGGATAGCTCTTTGATGCGGCCGTTGATGGTGATGGAGAGCCGCTCGCATGCTGCGAGGACGGTCTGTCGGTCGGCTTCGTTGACCGGCTCTTTGGAGTTAGCGTATTTGCCTACGCCTTGTGCGAATTCGGTGTCGAGTTCGAAGATCTCTTCTACCGAGGTGGCGTTGCTGACGCTCAGGGTGTAGTTGTCGATTGTGGTGACTATGGCATTGATGTCGCGCTGTGCGGCAGCCGACTGTGGTGTGGTGTCGGTATTGACGGCTTTGTCTTTGCATGAAGAGAATGCCGGAAGCAAGAGAATGGCTGCGGCACAGAGGATGAGTATGTGGTTATGGATTTTCATGAGTGTTGAATGTTTTGTCGGTGATAATGTCATATGATCATATAACTGTCGTCGGCCCGATTTTGTTGTGAGTTAAGAGCCGTTTTAAAGTAAAAGAGGCCTCACCGATTTGAACTGCACCCCAAAAGTTAGACACAAAACTTTTGGAGTGCAGTTTAATTATG
>URWH01000097.1 GCA_900551515.1 uncultured Porphyromonadaceae bacterium | reverse complement strand
GGAGTGAGGAGAATCTCAGCGGCTGAGTTTTCGCACTTCGTATTTTAATTTACGGGCACAGGATTGCAAATGCCACAAATGCCCTAACGAAGCGCGGGATGTCAGTCGGCGAATTCGATGAGGGGTGCGTCGGTGCCGACGATTTCGTCGGGCGAAACGAGGACGCGTTTGACTACGCAGTCTTTTTCGGCAGTGACGTCGTTTTCCATCTTCATAGCCTCGTAGACGAGGAGGATGTCGCCGGCTTTGACAGCCTGACCGTCCTTGACGTTGATCTGGATGATGCGTCCGCCCATCGGAGCAGTGAGCACCTCGCCGGTGATGGGTTCGACCGGTTTAGCGGGCTTAGCCTCTTCTTTGGCTTTTTCGGCAGCAGAGGCGGCATTGCGGGCCTGATATTCTTCGGTGCGGCGGCGACGGAGGAATCCGTTGGCTACGGAGGGAAGGAGCTGCAGGAGGAGATATTCCTCATCGTTGGAGGCGAGCTTCACGCCGCCGAGATCGTCGAGTACGGGATTCTCGGGCTGACGATAGGAGTCGACATCATAGGGATGCTCGGTGGCATCGCCGGTGATCTGCTGACGGAAAGCGGGGTCGACGGGCACGGGGGTGTGGCCGTATTCGCCTTTGATCAGAGAGATAAACTGATTGGAAGCGTTGGAATAGTCGGCATTGCCTTTCTTACGGTCGAGGGCGAGGCTGACAGCCTGGCTGCCGACGATCTGGCTGGTCGGGGTGACGAGCGGAACCAGACCGGCATCGCGACGCACTTTCGGGATAAGACGCATGGCATCGTCGAGGAGCTCGGAAGCCTGGAGCTGTTTGAGCTGAGCGACCATGTTGGAGTACATACCGCCGGGGACTTCGGCTTTCTTGACAAGTTCGTTGGGCTTGGGGAAGCGGAAATATTCCTCGATGGCGTGACAAGCGTCGAGCAGGCCCTGTTCGTCGGAAGCCTTGGCGCAGGCGATAGCCTTGTCGAAGAGGTCGGAGATGTTCTGGGGGAGCTGATCGTTGAGCGGGTCGAAATCGATAGGCATCGTTTTCTGCAGATCGAAAGCTGCGAGCTCCTTGCGGGCGTTGAGCAGTTCGTTGCGGATTTTGCCGACGGCCTCCATGTTGACATCGACTTCGATGCCGAGGCGGTTGGCGAATACATAGATGAGCTCAATGGCGGGAGCAGCCGAGCCGCCGCCAAACCACCAGATGTTGGTGTCGAGGATGTCGACGCCGTTGATCATGGCCATGACTGATGAAGCAAGGCCATAGCCGGGAGTGCAGTGGGTGTGGAAATCGACATCGACTTTCACTTCCTGTTTCAGGCGCGAGATGATGGAAGCGGCGCGGAGGGGAGTGACGAGGCCGGCCATATCCTTGAGAGTGATGATCCTGGCGCCGAGGGCTTCCATTGCTTTGGCTTTCTCTACGAAATATTCATCGGTGAAGATTTTTTCGGGAGCTTTAGGCTTTGAGCCGAAGAGCGATTTCAGCTTAGCGCCGAAGCCCGATGCGGCGGGAGTTTCATCTTTCGGGTCGACGGTGTAGCAGACAGCGCCGTCGGCGATACCGCCGAGGTCGTTGATCATGCGGATGGAGTCCTTGATATTGTCGATATCGTTGAGAGCGTCGAAGATACGCATCACGTTAAGGCCGTTTTTGATGGCCTCCTTGTAGAAGCCTTCGAGGACGCTGTTGGGGTAGGGAACATAACCGAACAGGTTGCGGCCGCGGGAAAGAGCCGAGAGGAGCGATTTGCCCTTCATGGCTTCGCTTGCGCGGCGTAGGCGATTCCAGGGAGATTCATCGAGATAACGCATTACGGAGTCGGGGATAGCGCCGCCCCAGACTTCCATTATATAGAAACCAGCATTCTCGTAAAGAGGAAGAAGGCGATCGATAGTAGCCTGGCTCATGCGGGTGGCGAACAGCGACTGCTGACCGTCGCGCATCGTCAGATCTCTGATCTTCAGTTTTTTTGTCTGCATAATTTAAGCCGATTTAGTTAAACTGGGAATAATGTTGTAAGCAAATGTTGTTTTGGCTTGCAAAATTACAGAAACTTTACTCAATGAGGAAATATTTCTTTATTTCCGTTTCGACAAAAAATGTTAAGCCGGCTTAAGAGATCCCGAGGGGACGGGCATCGTCGGCCAGTTCGGGGAGGAGTGCGGCATCAAGCACTTCGGATATGTCGCTGACATAGATGAATGAAAGGCCGTCGATGTAGCGTGGAGCGATATCCTCGACATCCTTGCGGTTTTCGGCAGAGAGGATGATGGTGTCGATGCCTGCGCGTTTGGCGGCGAGGATTTTCTCCTTAATGCCGCCTACGGGGAGTACTTTTCCGCGGAGCGTCATCTCGCCTGTCATGGCCGTGCGCTCGCGCACCTTGCGCTGCGTGAAAGCGGAAGCGAGAGAGGTGACCATGGTGATGCCGGCCGAGGGACCGTCCTTGGGGATGGCGCCTTCGGGCACGTGCAGATGCACGGCATAATGGTCGAAAATCTCGGGGTTAAGGCCCAGTCTGTCGGCGTGAGCCTTGACATACTGAAGAGCGATGACGGCCGATTCCTTCATGACATCGCCGAGATTGCCTGTGACGGTGAGCTTTTCGGATTTAGCGCGGGCGAGTGACGACTCAATGTAGAGGATCTCGCCCGGCGGCAGTCCATGCCAGACCTGTGACGACGCCTGCGTAACGGTTGCCCTCGTAGGACTCGCGCGAGCGCGTCTCGACACCAAGGAATTCGCGGACATGGGATGGCTTGACGTTGCGCACGATGCGCTGATGCTTCATCTTGCGGACTACGAGTTTGCGGATGATTGAAGCGATCTGCTTTTCGAGCTGACGGACGCCGCTTTCGGCCGTGTAATTGTCGATGATCACGCCTAAAGCTTCGGGCGAGAAAGTGATCTCCGACTTTTTGAAGCCGTTTTCGACGAGCACGCGAGGGATGATGTGGCGTGTGGCTATTTCGATTTTTTCCTCGCGGAGATAGCCCGAGATGTCAATGATCTCCATGCGGTCGAGCAGCGGGCGGGAAAGTGTAGAAAGCGTGTTGGCAGTGGCGATGAACATCACGTTGGAGAGGTCGTAGTCGACATCGACATAGTTGTCGTGGAAATGGCAATTCTGTTCGGGGTCGAGGACTTCAAGCAATGCTGCAGTGGGATCGCTTTTGGCGTCGGAACCGACCTTGTCGATTTCGTCGAGCACGATCAAAGGATTGGATGAGCCGGCACGGCGCATGGCATCGATGATGCGGCCGGGCATGGCACCTATATAAGTGCGGCGGTGACCGCGGATCTCAGCCTCGTCATGAACGCCACCCAGCGAGATGCGCTGATATTTGCGGCCCATGGCACGGGCCACCGACTGGCCTAAAGAAGTCTTGCCGACACCGGGAGGGCCGACGAGACAGATGATGGGGGATTTGCCCGAGGGGTTGTGCATCATGACGGCGAGCTGCTCGACGATGCGTTCCTTGACCTTTTCCAGTCCGTAATGATCGGCATCGAGGGTGGCTTCGGCGCTACAAAGATCGTTGTTGAGAATGTCGAGCTTGTTCCAGGGGAGACCGAGAAGCAGTTCGAGATAGGAATACTGCACCGAATAATCGGGGCTCTGCGGGTTGAGCCGGGAGAGCTTGTCGACCTCATGATTAAATGTCGTGCGGACATCATCGGGGAAAGCTACCGATTCGGCGCGTTTGCGGAACGTGCCGGCATCGTCGTCGTCGCCATAGAGCTCCTGACGTATTGCCTCCATCTGCTGCTGGAGGAACATATTGCGCTGATTTTCAGAAAGACTCTGCTTGGTGCGCTGATGTATTTCGTGAGCCAGCTCGACCATAGCTTCGTTTTTGGTGAGCTCGTCGAGAAGCATGAAGCCGCGTTTTTTCAGATCGGAAGTGGAGAGGAGATTCTGCTTGAACTGAGGAGGAGCCGGAGTGTGAGTGGCCACGAGATTGACGATCGTTTCGGGATTTTCGACATTTTCGAGATTGACCGAGAGATCGCTGGGACCGTCGATTGTCTTGTTGAGAATGTTGAGCGAAGTCTGGCGGATGATCTGTGCGAGAGCGACAAACTCATTATCGTCGTCGGCGGGTTTCTTCTCATCAATGAACTTCACGCAGACAGTTCCGGGTGCATTTCCGGGACCGGTGACGCTAACCGTGCGGATGGCATGGAGGATGGCCGTCTTGGGGCCATCGGGGATCTCGAGCACCTTTAGGACAAGAGCCACAACGCCGTAGGAATATAGGTCGGCGGGGATGTCGGGGACGTCGACATTGGGATCTTTCTGGCAGAGAATAGCGATCGGGGAGTGATGTTCAGCGGCATATTCGGCCGTAGCGATGGAAAAATCGCGGCCGAGAGAGATGGGAAAAGTGATGCCCGGGAACATGACGAAATCGCGCGTCGGGAGGACGGGGATATTGTCGGGAGAGATGTCGCGAGCCATTTCACCTGCGTTGATTTCGATCTGTCCGAGCGAGAGAATATGTTCTTTTTTATCGTTCATTTCGGCAAGAAGTCAATTATCGAAGAAGCGGTAGTAACAAAAATGATGCCAAAGTTAGTAAAAAAAGCGTTACGAAATGGCATATGGCGTGAAGACTGTAGAGAGAACGGGGTCGGGAATGGTAAAAAAACAAAATGATGTTGTGTAACATATTTATTGATGATAAAAAAATGGAAAAGAATTCATATTTTGCAGCCGAAAAATGGACCATACGACCGTTTCTTCACACAGGATAAAACAATATTCATTACTAAACATCTGATAACATGAAAGTTTATCAAACCAATGAAATTAAAAACATAGCTCTTCTCGGTAGCAAGGGCTCGGGTAAAACCACACTCGCTGAAGCGATGCTTTACGAGTGTGGAGTTATAAAACGTCGCGGCACAGTAGAAGCCAAGAATACGGTGAGCGATTATTTCCCGGTGGAAAAAGAATACGGATATTCGGTTTTTTCAACAATTTTTTATGCCGAATTCCTCAATAAGAAACTTAACGTGATCGACTGCCCGGGAGCAGACGACTTTGTGGGAAATGCCATCACAGCGCTTAATGTCACAGACACTGGTGTGATCGTGATCAATTCGCAATATGGCGTAGAGGTTGGCACACAGAATATATTCCGCACCGCATCATCAATAAAGAAACCTATCATATTTGCGCTGAACCAGCTTGACGGCGAGAAAGCCGACTTTGACAATGTTGTAGAGCAGATGAAAGAAGTGTTCGGCAACAAGCTTGTGCTCGTACAGTATCCGCTGTCGACAGGTCCGTCGTTCAACTCTATGATCGACGTGCTTCTGATGAAGAAATATTCATGGGGACCCGACGGCGGTGTTCCGACCATTGAAGATATCCCGGCAGAAGAGGCAGAACGCGCGCAGGAGCTTCATCAGGCACTCGTGGAGGCAGCAGCCGAGAACGATGAGACGCTGATGGAGAAATTCTTCGATCAGGGACATCTGTCGGAGGACGAGATGCGCGAAGGCATCCGCAAAGGCTTGATCGACCGCTCGATATATCCGGTGTTCTGCGTCAGCGCAGCAAAGGATATGGGTGTTCGCCGCATGATGGAATTCCTTGGCAACGTAGTGCCGTTTGTAGAAGATATGCCCGCGCCCGTCGACACCGCCGGCAAGGAAGTGAAACCCGACAGCAACGGACCGCTGAGCCTGTTTATGTTCAAGACCACTGTTGAGCCGCACATCGGTGAGGTGAGCTACTTCAAAGTGATGTCGGGAACGCTGACACCCGGCGTGGATCTTGACAATGTGACACGCGACTCGAAAGAACGCATCGCACAGATTTTCTGCGTGTGCGGACAGATAAAGACACCGGTCGACAAATTGTGTGCCGGCGATATCGGCGCCACCGTGAAGCTGAAAGACGCACGCACAGGCAACACTCTCGATGAGAAGGGCTGCGACTATGCATTTGACTTCATCAAATATCCTGCCCCCAAATATCAGCGCGCCATTCGCCCCGTTACGGAGAGCGACGCCGAGAAGCTGTCGGGCATCCTGACACGTATGCACGAAGAGGATCCGACATGGGAAGTAGAGCAGTCGAAAGAACTGAAACAGACCATTCTTTCGGGCCAGGGCGAGTTCCATCTGCGCACACTGAAATGGCGTGTGGAGAACAATGACAAACTGCCCATCATTTTTGAAGAGCCCAAGATTCCTTATCGCGAAACGATCACCAAGGCATCACGTGCCGACTACCGCCATAAAAAACAGTCAGGTGGTGCGGGGCAGTTCGGTGAAGTTCATCTGATCGTCGAACCGTACTACGAAGGTATGCCGGCACCGGATACATATCGTTTTGGCGGACAAGAGTATAAAATCAGCGTACGTGATACGCAGACTATAGATTTGGACTGGGGTGGAAAGCTGGTGTTTGTTAACAGTATCGTTGGTGGAGCCATCGATGCCCGTTTCCTGCCGGCTATCTTGAAAGGTATTATGGCTCGTATGGAGCAGGGACCGTTGACTGGTTCGTATGCTCGCGATGTACGTGTCATCGTATATGACGGAAAAATGCATCCGGTTGACTCCAATGAAATCTCCTTTATGCTGGCGGGACGGAATGCGTTCAGCGAAGCGTTCAAGAATGCAGGCCCGAAGATTCTAGAACCCATTTATGACGTGGAAGTATTTGTTCCGTCGGACAAGATGGGTGATGTGATGGGGGACTTGCAGGGACGCCGTGCCATGATTATGGGTATGAGCAGCGAAAACGGTTATGAGAAACTGGTGGCTAAAGTGCCTTTGAAAGAGATGTCTTCTTATTCAACCGCTCTTAGTTCGCTTACCGGAGGCCGTGCTTCGTTCATTATGAAATTTGCAAGTTACGAACTGGTTCCGAGCGATGTGCAGGATAAGTTAATAAAAGACTTCGAATCCAAACAAACAGAAGAGTAATTATAGTCATAAGCTGCCGGGCTTAGGCTATAAGTGGCTGTGCTACTAAATGATAAGGCTACGAGAAGTGTGCAATGAATGTGCAGCTACTCGTAGCTTTACTTTTTTAGGTATTCTTTGGGATGTGCTTGTCC
>URWH01000096.1 GCA_900551515.1 uncultured Porphyromonadaceae bacterium | reverse complement strand
TTTCTTGTCGCGGATTACAAGCGGCTTGAGAGTGTCCCTGACGTACTGCGAGGTGACGGGCATGTAGTTGTTGTCAAAGACTTCGTCGATGGCTACGGCAAGCATGTACTCGTTGGAGCCGTTCTGGCGGGCAACTTTGGTGCAGTTGTAAACCTTGGAAACATCGCCCTTGTCGGCATCCATCGCCCACTTGACGGTGGACATCGAGCCGGGAGCGAGGTCGCCTATGGGGCTGCTGGCACCGATGATGGCCTTGTATACGGTATATCCGGCTTTTTCGGCGTTCTTGCCGAAGGATTCGGCTGTGCCGTTGGTAGCTATGAAGTTGTGGAAGTTCTGCGTGAGCTCGGTTATAGTGGCTTGCGAGGGCACAATTTCGTAGTTGATTGTGGCGATGTCATATACGGTGACGGGTTCGGAACGCTTGGTGATAAGCATTGCGTAGCTTATGGCTTTGGAAGTCTCCTGGCCTTTTTCGTTTGCGCCCTTGATTGTGTCGGTGAACACAAATACGTTGTTTACAGCCTGCTGTTCAAGAGCCTTGTACATCTTTTCGGGCAGGGGCATATGCGGGTTGGGCGTAACCAGCGAGGTTTGGAGGCCGACGTTGCCCTGATTGAGACGCGTGATCGAGTCAAAGGTTGCGGTGTTGAGCAGGCTCAACAGCGAGTCTGCTTGTTCTTTCTTCTCGGGCAAGGGCATGACGCTGAATGTTACATCGTCCACGCCGGTGGTCTTGTCAAGAATCTTGGCCAGATAGAGTTTGCCGTTCTGGTTGCCGAGGTTGCGCACTGTTCCGGCGGCCATAGGTACACTGTCGGTGGTGAGCATTCGCAGGATGGGGTCCTGACCGAGCTTGTCAGCTGTGTATTTGGCTGTTGTTTTCTCGAAATTGCTGTGCTTATTGATGGCATCAATGCCTTCGGAAGTCAGGAGCTCGTTGTAGAGCGCGTTTACTTCGTTGATGGCGTCTGCCTGGTCCTTTGTAGAGGGGGCCAAATCTACGACGATATACGAAATCAGGCGTTTCTCTTCATCAAGCTTGAAGGCGCTCTTGCGCTCGTTGTATACTTTTTCGTAGTCGGCATCGGTGATGGCCTTCTCGGCATCTGCATCGGATACGGCTGTGTATTGTTTTGTGACATAATTGAATGTCGATGTCACGGAGCGGTCGTTGTATACGGCGCGGGCGTCTACCTTATTGGCTGTGAACAGGCCGTAGGCGAGGGACATGTACGCGTTGGCCTTGAGCCCTTCGGTGATGTCATTTTCGGTTTTTATCCAGGCGCTCTTGAATGCTGCGGACAGTTCGGCGTCAAGCTGATACTTGGCGGGGTTGTTCATTGCGTCATAGAATGTCTTGGCGTCGGTGATGCCGGCTTGCATGAGGCCTTGGGGATTGATGCCGGCGTTCTGTGCCAATTGGTACAGAACGTAGACGCTCTGCTGGCCATTACCCAGCATGACGGAGGATAATTCGTTGTCGGTTACGGTTATACCCATGCGGTCGTATTCTTCGTCCAAGAGGCCTTGCATAAGCAGAGTCTGGATGACTTGCTCGCTGCGGTCGTCAGGGTTGATGTTCGAGTTCTGCTCCTTGAGCATTTCGTCAAATTCCTGCTGCTTGGCTTGGTAGTCGTTGTACTTGACTGTAGCGCCGTTGGCTGTGGCCACTTTGTCGCCTACGCCGAAGAACGAGCGGCCGGAGGTGAAGAAGTCTCCGAGGATAAATGCTAAAAGCGCAACAATGATGATGGTGAATAGCATCACCGATTTGCTTCTGATTTTCTCTAATGTTGCCATTGATGTTGGTATAGTTAAGTTTTAATTTTCTGATTATTAAAGCGCTGACTTGATGTCGGCAAGTGCGCACCGACAGTGCCGGTGTGCAATAAACGCACAAAGTTAGTGTTTTTTCGCAAATCGGCAAAGCTCCGGACGCACAAAAACGTTGTTTCGATCCCAAAACAACGTTTTTTTGTGCCTTATTTTTTGCCAAAAAGCAGGGAAATGATGCCTCCGCCGATTTTGCGCTCTATGCCGGAACGCGTGGTCGGTATGCCGGTTTTGCGTGCGATGTTTTGACGCAGACGGGTGAGACCCACGGCGCGTTTCCATGAAAATGATAGCCCCGGAATGGGCGTCGATCTTTTTGCCATAATATACTGTGCGTTTGGATGTTTGTTGCTAATCGTTTTACTCGTTGAGACGAATAGTTGTTGTGACTTGATGTGCTCTCAATGAGACACAGGAAGGCGTTGGAGTGCCTTCCTGTGTTATTATACCATATGCGATACGAATGTAAATGCTGCAGAGTTCGGATGTGTCCCTGACAGTTTTTTTCTCGGAGTCGGGTCGTCTCCCTCCTTTGCTGTCAAGGCTTGCTTTGTTTCTTCGTGTTTGTGCCCGAATCGGTCTCTCAGAGGCCGAAGGCGCGGCGTACATCGTCTATGCGGTCGGTCTTTTCCCAGGTGAAGAGTTCGACATTGCGCTGGAATTTGGTACCGTGGTCATCGACGAAAGTTTTTGTGACTGTGCGCGGTATGCGCCCCATGTGTCCGTATGAAGCGGTCTCGCGATATATGGGTTGGCGCAGCTTGAGCTCTTTTTCGATGGCGTGCGGCGTCAGATCAAAGGTTGCGGCCACGATATCGCCTATCCGTGCGTCGGAGAGGTTGACGTGTGCGGTGCCATAGGTGTTAACGCACACGCTGACGGGTTTGGCCACGCCTATGGCGTATGCCACTTGTACGAGTGCGCGGTCTGCCACGCCTGCGGCTACGAGGTTCTTGGCGATGTGTCGTGCGGCATATGCGGCTGATCGGTCTACTTTGCTGGGGTCTTTGCCCGAAAAGGCTCCGCCGCCGTGTGCGCCGTGTCCTCCGTAGGTGTCGACGATGATTTTGCGCCCGGTGAGTCCGGTGTCGCCGTGGGGGCCGCCGATCACGAACTTGCCCGTGGGGTTCACGTGCAGGATGTAGTCGTCGCCGATCAGTGCGGCCAGCTGGTCGCCGGCGCGCTCCAGACGCGCCTTGACCCGCGGAATGAGAATCGTGCGCACGTCCTCGAGGATTTTGTCCTGCATCTGTTTTTCCGCCTCCTTCTCGCTGCGGCCCTCGCCCGGGAGGATGAACTCGTCGTGCTGTGTGGAGATGACGATGGTGTGCACGCGCACCGGCTCGCCTTCGGGGGTGTATTCAACGGTCACCTGGCTTTTGGCGTCGGGACGCAGATATGTGCGGTGCACGCCGTACCGGTCGGTGTAGGTCATGGCGTCTTCGTTGCGGCGTATGTCGGAGAGCTCGCGCAGCAGGCGGTGGCTGAGGTCGAGGGGCAGCGGCATGAAGGTGTCGGTCTCGTCGCAGGCGTAGCCGAACATCATGCCCTGGTCGCCGGCACCCTGTTCTTCGGGCTCGGCGCGCTCAACGCCGCGGTTTATGTCGATGCTCTGCTCGTGGAGCGCCGAGAGCACGCCGCACGATTCGGCTTCAAATTTGAGCTCGCTGCGGTTGTAGCCGATGCGGGCTATGACGCCGCGCACCGTCTCCATGAGGTCGACGTAGGCTTTGCTTTTCACCTCGCCGGCCACTGTGACATGGCCTGTGGTGACGAGCGTTTCGCAGGCCACTTTCGACTGCGGGTCGCGGGCAAGAAATTCATCAAGAATGGCGTCGCTGATCTGGTCGGCCACTTTGTCGGGATGTCCTTCCGAAACTGATTCGGAAGTGAAGAGATAATTTTTTTCGTGAGTCATGATGAAAATTTGTAAGATAGCTTGATTGAGTTGCGGAGCGGGCATAAAAAATGGCATCTGCTCATTTTCAAGCAATGCCAAAACCAAACTCATCGCGTCGGCGCGCCTGGCGGGACGCTTTCGGCGTTTGCGGCGTGCAAGCCTCTGATCAGTCAGCGCTTACGGTGCCGTAGCCGTGGTGCAGTTTTAGCATTTTTTTGAAAGTGGTTGCAAGCAGCCAAATTTGTCCACTTCTGAGGCTGCAAAGATAAGCAAATTTTCTCAGTCCCACAATAGTTTCCCGGTGCAGGCGCCCGACATTAACCTATATTATCAAATCGGCTGAATCGGCGGTGAGCCAATTCAGCCAATCTGATTCGTCTATGTGTTGGGGCCGAAGGGATTATTCTTCGGGTTCCTTCATGTTGTGGAACACGTTCTGCACGTCTTCGTCCTCTTCGAGTTTGTCGAGGAGTTTTTCGATGGAGGCGCGCTGTTCGTCGGTCACTTCCTTGAGGTCGTTGGGGATGCGCTCAAATTCCGAAGAGATGATCTCGTAGCCGTTGTCTTCGAGATATTTCTGTATGGCCGCATTGTCCTCGAAAGCGCCGTAGAGCACGATTTCTTCTTCGTCGGGTTCGACTTCGTCAACGCCGCAGTCGATGAGTTCGAGTTCGAGTTCCTCGATGTCCTTGCCTTCGACGGGTTTGATCTTAAACACGCATTTGTGGTCGAAAAGGTAGGAGAGTGAACCCTGTGTGCCGAGCGAACCGTTGTGCTTGTTGAAATAGGAGCGCACGTTGGCCACGGTGCGGGTGTTGTTGTCGGTGGCAGCCTCGACGAAGATAGCGATGCCGTATGGCCCGTATCCTTCGTAGGATATTTCCTTGAAGTCGCCGGCATCCTTGTCGGTGGCTTTCTTGATGGCGCGTTCCACGGTGTCCTTGGGCATGTTGGCAGCCTTGGCGTTCTGCATCAGGGCGCGGAGTCGGGGGTTGGTGGCGGGATCCGGGCCGCCGGCTTTGGCGGCGATGGTGATTTCCTTACCGATGCGCGTGAACGTGCGCGACATGTTGCCCCAGCGTTTGAGCTTGCGGGCTTTGCGATATTCAAATGCTCTTCCCATGAGTAGGTGTGATTTTTATTATTGTTTTGCTTTTGATTTTCGTGGGGGTGCGGAGGAGGATCAGCGGAGCGAAGCGCCGGTCTTGCTTTCGAGGCCGGCGATGATCTTGCGCATTACGGCGTCGATCTGCTTGTCGTTGAGTGTGCGTTCGGGATCCTGTAGGGTGATGGTGATGGCGTAGGATTTCTTGCCGGCGGGGAGCTTGTCGCCTTCGTAGACGTCGAAGAGCGTCACTTCGCGAAGCAGCTTGCGCTCGCTTTCGCGCACGGTGTCCTCGATCTGCTGCATGGTCACGGCGTTGTCGACGAGCAGGGCCAGGTCGCGTTTCACGGGCTGCGTCTTCGGCAGGTCAGCGTAGCTGACCGAATGGCGCGAGGCGAGCTGCACGAGAGCGGCCCAGTCAAACTCGGCGAAGTACACTTCTTGCTTGATGTCGAACTGACGGAGAACATCCTTCGACACGATGCCGAGCTGTCCGAGGCGCTTGCCGTTGCGCGAGGTCACCTCGAGCGATGCGGCGAACATGGGGTCGCTGCCGGGCGCTGTCTTAAGGCCGGAAGCCGCGATGCCGAGGCGGGCAAACATGTTGTCGACAACGGCGCGCAGATCGTAGAACGATGATTTCTCTTCTGTGCGGAGCCATCCGGCGGGGCGTATGGCGCCTGTGATCCAGATGCCGAGATGCGAGGCTTCGCTGTAGGGAGCCAGCGGGCGTTCGGCTGTCGATTCGGCCTGCGGGTTGTGGAAATAGACGTGGCCGAACTCATACATCATCAGGTCGGCGGCACGGCGGTTGATGTTGTAGGCGAGCGATTCGAGTCCGCCGAAGAGCAGCGTCTGGCGCATCACGCTGAGGTCGGCGCTGAGCGGGTTGAGCAGGCGCACGCAGCGGTCGAGGGGATAGGTGGGGCACTCGGCGTAGTAGCGTTCGGCCGTGAGCGAGTTGTTGAGTATTTCGTTGAAGCCAACAGCCGTGAGCTGTTCGCTGACGAGATTGCGGAGGGTGTTGTCGGTGTCGGCAACCGATTTGAACGAGAGCGACGAATGCACGGTGGTGCTCATCTCCACGTTGTTGTAGCCGTAGATGCGGAGCACGTCCTCGACCACGTCGCAGGGGCGCTGCACGTCGACGCGGTAGGTGGGCACGCGCAGCGAAGCCTGCCGCTCGTCGGCGCTGACAATCTCAATTTCGAGCGAGCGCAGGATGGCGTTGATGGTGTCGGCGGAAATCTCCTTGCCGATGAGGCCGCAGGCATAGTCGTAGGAGAGCGTCACTTCGAAAGGTGCCACCGGGTTGGGGTAGATGTCGACCGGCTCGCCGCAGATCTCGCCGCCGGCCAGCTCTTTCACCATCAGGGCTGCCAGCTTGAGGGCATATATCGTGATGTTGGGGTCGGTGCCGCGCTCGTAGCGGAACGAGGCGTCGGTCTGCAGTCCGTGGCGGCGTGCCGTCTTGCGCACGCTGGTGGGGTTGAAGTAGGCCGATTCGATGAAGATGTCGGTCGTGGCTTCGGTGACGCCCGAGTCGAGGCCGCCGAACACGCCGGCAATGCACATCGGCTTCGAGGCCGAGCATATCATAAGGTCGGCGTCGGAGAGCTTGTGCTCAACGCCGTCGAGAGTCACGAAGGTGGTGCCTTCCGGGCAGTTGCGCACCACCACCTTTTCGCCGTCGATCTTGGCGAGGTCGAAGCAGTGGAGCGGCTGGCCGATGGCGTGGAGGATATAGTTGGTGATGTCGACCAACGGCGAAATTGAACGCAGGCCAACGGCGGTCAAACGGTCTTTCATCCATTTCGGAGTTTCGGCTTTATTATTGACGCCTCTGATATACCGTCCGACATAAGTCGGGCAGGCCTTAAAATCTTCAACTTTTACATTAACCGGGCTCTTGAAGCTGCCGTTTTTCTTTAAAATATTAAGCGGTTTCAATTTTCCTAAACCGGCGGCGGCCAAATCCCGTGCAACGCCGCGTACGCCCAGACACTCGGCTCGGTTAGGCGTAATGGAAATTTCAATCACCGGATCAATATCCAGAACTTCTGCGGCAGGAACGCCGATTTGAGTATCTTCCGGCAATTCTATAATGCCGTTATGATCCTCGCCGATGCCCAGCTCTTTCTCCGAACACATCATGCCAAAACTCTCGACGCCGCGAATTTTGCCCACCGTCAGTTTCTCATTATACATCGGAATAACCGTACCTACCGGAGCAAAAACACCGACCATCCC
>URWH01000095.1 GCA_900551515.1 uncultured Porphyromonadaceae bacterium | reverse complement strand
GGAGTGAGGAGAATCTCAGCGGCTGAGTTTTCGCACTTCGTATTTTAATTTACGCATATGAACACTATAATCCCGGGTGCAGGTGTCGTTTGCGGCAGTGTCAATTATGCGGTGATTGGTAAGATAGTCTGTTGGGAATGATTCTGAAAGATATTGTCATGCGTTGATACGGATATGGTTGACGGGGCTATCGGAAGATGTCGGTAAGGGATAGGAGTGCGTTTTTGTCTTCTACGGCCGAGAGAGGTAAGATAAGCATATAGGGCTGGCTGTTGAACCGGATTGTGAGGTGCTTGCCGGTTGTGCCGATGCTGTGTATTTCAGACCAGGCCCATTGGCGTGGTTGAGGCGGGGTATTGGCTTTGTCGGCACTTTCGAATGTTTCGGTGATGGTGTGGTCCGGTATGATTGTGACGTGTTTCGGTGTAAGGGCATACATGGCGTCTGTGGTGAGAAGACGAGAATAGTATATGTGTCCCACAAACATCGGAATGATTAGGAATAACAGAATAAGCGCCACGAATATCAGCCGTAGATCAAAAAACAGTGCAACAGTGAATGCTGCAATGACTGCGATTGCGGCTGATCCCAAAACGGCAGGTAGCATGGCTCCGGCCGTTATGCGGAAATAGACGGCCGGAGTCAGACGATAGGTTTCGGTTGTGATCTTTGTTTTGTCGGGATTCATCGCCGCATGTCAGTCGGCCAAGTCGTGAATCACAAGGCCGGAGCGCAGTTTCGGCTCAAACCAGGTGGTCTTCGGGGGCATGATGTTGCCGGTGTCGGCGATGTCCATGAGCTGCTTCATCGACACGGGGTAGAGGGCAAGCGCCATGGCCATCTCGCCGCTGTCGACGCGACGCTGCAGCTCGCCCAGTCCGCGGATGCCGCCCACGAAATCGATGCGTTTGTCGGAGCGCAGGTCAGTGATGCCGAGGATGTCGCGCAGGATGAGGTCGCTCGAAATCGTTACGTCGAGCACACCGATAGGGTCGGCGTCGTTGTAGCGTCCTTCAAGTGCGTTGAGGGCATACCAGCAGCCGTCGACGTAGAGTGAGAATTCATGCAGGTGTGCCGGACGATAGGGCTCGGAGCCTTTTGCCTCGACGGTGAAATTCTCGCGCAGGCGGTCGAGAAACTGTTGTGGCGTCAGTCCGTTGAGATCGCGCACCACACGGTTGTAGTCGATGATCTTCAGATGCGATGCCGGGAACGCCACAGCAAGGAAATAGTTGTATTCCTCCTCGCCCGTATGATTCGGGTTGGCTTTGGCTTTCTCATTGCCCACGAGTGCGGCGGCTGCGGTGCGGTGGTGGCCGTCGGCTATGTAGAGATACGGGATTTTGGCAAACTCCTCGGTGATGGCGGCAATCGTCTTGTCGTCGTCGATCACCCAGAAATGGTGTCCGAAGCCGTCGGGAGCCGTGAAGTCGTAGACGGGCTCGCCCGCTGTCACTTCCTTGATGATGGCCGCCAGGCGCTCATTGTCGGGGAACGCGAAAAACACCGGCTCGATGTTGGCGTTGTTGACGCGCACGTGCTTCATGCGGTCTTCCTCTTTGTCGCGGCGCGTGAGCTCGTGCTTCTTGATGCGTCCGGTCATGTAGTCGTCCACATTGGCGGCAATGACGATGCCGTATTGCGTGCGGCCGTTCATGGTCTGCGCATATATATAATAGTGCTCTTTCTCGTCCTGAACGAGCCATCCGTTGCGGCGGAAGGCCTTGAAGTTTTCTACGGCTTTGTCGTAGACGCGCGGATCATGCTCGTCGACCGACGGATCGAAGTCGATTTCCGGCTTGATGATATGGTAGAGCGAGCGGGGATTGCCCTCGGCTTCGCGGCGCGCTTCGTCGGAATTCAGCACGTCGTAGGGGCGCGATGCCACTTCGGTGACTAATTCACGCGGGGGACGGATGCCTTTGAACGGTTTTACTTTTGCCATGGTTATCAGAATTTTAGGCTATGATGGATGTTGTTTTATTTCCGAAGTATGGTCTGCTCGCGGTCGGGACCGATCGACACGATGGTGATAGGCGTCTGAAGTTGATCCTCAAGGAAACGGATGTAATCGCTGAACTGCTGCGGGAACTCATCCTCCGATTTGAACGATGTCATGTCGGTGAGCCAGCCCGGCAGCTCTTCGTAGACGGGCTCTACGGTGCAGTCCTCGAGCGAGAACGGGAAGTCGCGTGTTACCTGTCCGTCAACTTTATAGGCCGTGCAAGCCTTGATGGTGGGGAAGGTATCGAGCACGTCGCTCTTCATCATGATGAGCTGTGTGACGCCGTTGATCATGATGGCGTAGCGGAGAGCCACCAGGTCGATCCATCCGCAGCGGCGTTCGCGGCCTGTCACGGCACCATATTCGTGGCCTATGGCGCGGATCTTCTTGCCGGTCTCATCGAAAAGCTCGGTGGGGAAGGGGCCGCTGCCCACGCGGGTGCAGTAGGCTTTGAAAATGCCGTACACCTCGCCGATCTTGTTCGGCGCAACGCCGAGTCCGGTGCATGCGCCGGCCGCTACGGTGTTGGAGGAGGTGACAAAGGGATATGATCCGAAGTCAACGTCGAGCAGGGTGCCCTGAGCGCCTTCGCAGAGCACGGTCTTGCCCTCGTTGAGGCAGCTGTTGATGAAGTGCTCGCTGTCGATGATGTCGAACGTCTTAAGATAGTCAATGGCGTCAAACCAGCGCGGTTCGAGTTCGGAGAGATCCGGCGTTTCGCCGAGGGCGCGGAGCATCGAGAGATGGCGGTCGCGTGCGGCTTCATATTTGGCCTTGAAGTTGTGCAGCGTGTCGCCCAGACGAAGTCCGTTGCGCGATATCTTGTCGGTGTATGTCGGGCCGATGCCTTTGCCGGTGGTGCCTATCTTGGCGCCACCTTTGGCGCGTTCGTTGGCGGCGTCGAGCAGCCGGTGGGTGGGCATTATGAGGTGGGCTTTCTTGGATATCTTGAGCACTTTGCGCAGATCGACGCCCGAAGCCTCGAGCGCTTCGGCTTCTTCGCGGAAAAGCACCGGGTCGAGCACCACGCCGTTGCCGATAACGTTGGTTTGCCCGTGCTGGAAAATTCCGGAGGGGATGGACCGGAGCACATATTTCTTGCCGTCGAATTCAAGCGTGTGACCGGCGTTCGGACCGCCCTGGAAGCGGGCTACGACGTCGTAACGCGGTGTGAGCACGTCGACAACCTTACCTTTTCCTTCGTCGCCCCATTGGAGGCCGAGCAATACGTCAATTTTCATCTCTGTCCTTATTTTAGTGATATGTGTGATTGTGGTTTGTTATGTCGTGAATCGTTATTGACATGCATCGCTGTCAGGTCGTCGGTCGTTTGCGTTGCCGTGACGCCGTCGGGCGGGATCGCCTCATGCATGTGGCGCACAGTCCGTAGACATTAAGATCAATGTATGCCGGGTGGAATTTGCCGAAACGTCGCGTGCCCAGTATCTGGTCGATTTCGGCGTCTTTTATCTCTTTCACTTTGCCGCAGCGCGAGCACACCAGATGATAGTGCTTGGTCAGCCCTGATATTTTTTCATATTGCGGCGACTGTGCGGCAAACGTATGGCGTCTGACAAGTCCGCAGCGCGTCAGCAGCTCGATGGTGTTGTAGACGGTTGCACGGCTCACGTGATAGCCGCTGTCGTCAAGCTGCGAGTGAAGCGCGTCGATTGAAAAGTGGGTCGACATCTCGAACACTTTCTCCAGTATGGCAAAGCGTTCGGGGGTTCTGCGCAGTTTATGTTGAGTCATAAATTGCGTGAACGTGGCCATTGCGGCTGCCTTTGTCTTTTCGTCGTTCATACAGCTACAAAGATAGCACATTTCCTGCAATCCGCACCAATTCTCACTCCGCTTTTTCCAAAAGCTTCACCAAAGCACATCGCCCATCAAGCATCGTGCATCGTGCATCAATCAATCCTCAGGGAATGCCACAGTGCCGTGATTGCGCAGGGTGGGGGTGCGCAAGTCTTTGTGCATGAGGTCGCGAACCTGTCCGGAGGCTGCGCGCGACTGGCTGACGGAGGGCTTTGTGCCGCTGCTGATCCACTGGAAGGCGGCGCGGCAGAGCACATCGTCGGTGGTGCCGAAATCGCCGTAGAAATAGGCGCTTTCGTCAATCGACACGTCGGGCGTGAAGCCGTCGGAGTAGTCGCGGAACCCTTTGGCATTCTGGCTGTAGAAGGTGATCGGGGCGAAAAGGAATTCGTAGGACCCGAAGGTTTGCGATATCGCTTCCATGCCGACGTTTTTGCCGTTGGTCGTTGTGCCTACAATGTTGACGGTGATGTCCAGGCCCCGCAAACCGTTGATGATCAGCTCCGAAGCCGAAGCGGTGTTCTCGGTGGTGAGCACGTAGATGGTGTTCAGTCCGAGGCTGGATGAGAGAGCTTCGGATATCTTGGAATAGTTGCGCTCGGGCGTCTCGGCTTTGCCGATATAATAGTCGCCGATTTCGCCTTTGGCCGTGCGCGAGGCATTGTAGGTGGTGCGGTTGTAGAGCTGTCCGGTCTTGTTGTTGCCGGCGATCAGGGTGCCGAGCACTACGCTCGAGAGCACATGGCCGCCGCCGTTGTAGCGGAGGTCGAGGACAAGGTCGGTCACGCCGTTGGATTTAAACTGGCCGAAGATGTTGATGAGCTGGCTGTCAAATTGTGTGTCGAAGCCCGTATAGGCAATGTAACCCACCTTTTTGCCGCCTTCAAGCTCGACCACTTTCGTGCAGTAGATCGCCGGATCGGTGAATGTTGCACGGCCCACGTTGACTGTCTCGATCTCGGTATAGCCCGTAGGCTGTGAGTTTTCGTAGGTGAGCTCTACTTTTGTGGCGGTGACGTTGCCTGCGAAAAGTTTTTCGGCAAGCGCCGAGTAGTTGGAGCGGGTAACTCGCGTGCCGCCTACTTTGCCTATCAGGTCGCCGCGACGGATGCCTGCCTCATAGGCGGGTGAGCCGGGGGCTACCATTGCCGGGAGCAGGAGCACGTCGTTGTTGGTGTCGGTATAGGTTCCGGCACTGAGATATGTGATGCCTGAGCTTGTCTCCTCTTCGCCGGCGCTGCGGGTGGGGGCGTCACTGTCGATAAATGAGTAATAGTAAGCGCGTTTGCCGTTGACCCAGTGCCCGTCGTCGCGGTTGCGGTGGTCGTCGGCATCGACAAAGTCGAGCGCCGAGATGAGAAACCGGTCGTAGGAGAGGGAGTAGTCGGGGTCGAACGATGCGAGCGGCTCGTTCCACAGATAGTTCTTATTCATATAGTTGAGCATCCAGCGGTTGACATCGCTGTAGGTGCCCTGTGCCTCAGGCGTCTGCACTACCTCAAGCGTGCAGTTGCGGTCGGCGCCGGCCACACGGATGATTATGTTGGCCGTGCGTTTCTTTCCTGTGTTGTTGGGCGCCACGGTGACGGTGATTTCCGAGCGTCCGTCACGGCCGCGTACCGGCGACAGTGTGCACCACGATGCGTTCGAGGCCGCTGTCCATGCGTCGGAGGCGGTGAAGGTCAGTTTGAATGTCTCGCCGTCGTTGTCAGCTTCGTAAGTGTTGCTCCACGACTGGTTGGAGATACCTGTACCGTTGATGGTGATTTGCTCGCTGTCGCTGTCGGAGCAGGATGTGAAAGCTATTGATGCGGTGGCGATGGCTATTGCGGCCAAAGCGGCATGGATGAAGTGTTTCATTATATGATAAGAGCTGTGTGGTTATCCGAATTTGCTGATTTTACGTAGGTTGGCCTGATCGGTGATCTTGATCTGACGGCCGTCGACCACTATGAGATGTTCGTTGACGAATGCCGTCAGCGTGCGTATGGCATTCGAGGTGGTCATGTTGGAGAGGTTGGCGAGGTCTTCGCGGGCCATATACACGCGCAGCGTCATGCCGTCGTCCTCAAAGCCGTAATGATCTATGAGCACCATGAGCGCTTCGGCCAGTCGGCCGCGGATATGTTTCTGCGTGAGGTTGACGGTGCGGGTGTCGGCGCTGCCGAGGTTGCGCGAGAGCTCGTGGATGAAAAACCATGCCACGTCGCGGTTGCGGTCAATGAGCTCTTTGACCACCGACATCGGGAATGCGCCCACCGTGGAAGCTTCCATTGCCGAGGCCGTGTGCACATAGGCTTCGCCGGCGAAATAAGCCCGGTAGCCGAAATACTGCACGGGGTTGATCAGGCGCAGGATCTGCTGTCGGCCGCCCACGCCGTCTTTATATAGTTTGGCCTTGCCTTTCAGCAGACACCAGAGATACTCCGGCTGCTCGCGCTCGGCATAGATAATCTGATTCTTTTTGAAGTGATGAAGCGTGAAATTGTCGGTGATCATGCGCTTTTCGTCGCCGCTGAGGATCGTCCAGATCTCCGACATATCTTCGCTCAACACTTTCTCCAATGCTTGTTTAATCATGTCTTTATTTTGCAAAACATTGTTGTACAACATCTGCAAAGATACAAATTAAAATGGAATCGGCAATGATTTCCTCTCCCTCGATCAAATCGCTGTAAAAACCCGGCGTAATCTCGGTGAAATCCGCGGGTTTGATTGCAATGCTACAGATTCGCACAACCATGTCGGCGAATCCGTCTATTTTTGCAGCAAAAAGACTGTAATAGCTATGAAAACAACATTCACACTCGAAGAAGTAAAGGCGCTCCTGGCACTCACCCCCGACCAACAACGGCAGATCATCGACTATGGCGACAAGCTTGCCGCCGCTTCCGATGAGGAGATCGCCGACTCGACCGTCGGCGACGACGCCCCAGAAATGATCCGTGATATCCACCGCCGCTCGGTGCGCCGCGCCCGTGCCGCTGTCGCACGCCGCCGGCGCAGCCTGAAGGCGCAGGCCGAAGCCGGCAATGACGAACGTCTGAGCCATAGCGCCGAACGCCGCCTGCAATGGTTCCGCGAAACAGTCCTACCGCAGATCGACCGCGAGATCCGCAACAGCATCGATCAGGCCAGAAGCGCTTTCTCAACCCTTTCTCCCGGCCAGATAGCGGCGGTATCCCGCCGGGCCCACAATATGCTGATCAAGAATCTATTTCAGATTTTGAGCCGGTTCGACAATAAATGTTAACGGCAGGGCGGTCAATCGTTGAGTGATTTT
>URWH01000094.1 GCA_900551515.1 uncultured Porphyromonadaceae bacterium | reverse complement strand
TCAATATCCTTGAAGTAGCGGTAAGTACCCACCTTCAATTCTTCGGTGGCCGCATCGTCACAAACGATGATACCCTTTTCGTGCATCTGCAAGGCGCTGATAGTCCACATCTGCATCACGGGACCCTCGACTGCATGATAGAGGGCACGTGCCTTGTTGTGTCCGTTTACGATAATCATTACCTCGCGGGCGCTAAGCACAGTACCGACACCGACGGTCAGGGCAGTCTTGGGCACCTTGTTCACGTCGTTGTCAAAGAAACGGGAGTTGGCAATGATGGTATCGGTAGTCAATGTCTTCTGGCGGGTGCGTGACGAAAGGGAAGAACCCGGCTCGTTGAAAGCGATATGTCCGTCGGGGCCTACGCCGCCCAAGAAGAGATCGATGCCGCCGTAGGAAGCAATCTTTTCTTCGTAGCGACGACATTCGGCCACGGGGTCTTCGGCGTTGCCGTTGAGAATATTGACGTTCTCGGGGAGGATGTCGATTTGGTTGAAAAAGTTGGTCCACATGAAGGTGTGGTAGCTCTGTTCGTGGTCGCGAGGTATGCCGCAGTATTCGTCCATATTGAAGGTGACAACATTGCGGAATGATACTTTGCCTTCCTTGTTGAGGCGGATGAGGGCGCGGTACATGCCTAAGGGGCTGCTGCCTGTCGGGCATCCGAGAACAAAGGGGTGTTCGGCTGTCGGTTTGGCCTCATTGATGCGGGCGGCTACGTAGTTGGCTGCCCATTGGGATACGTTTTCGTAATTCTTTTCGATGATAAGTCTCATGGCTAAGTAGAGAATTATATGATTTGTGAGAAGTATTCTTTTACGTGTCTTGTAGTCGAGCTTGGTCGAGTGGCTGAGCTATGGTCAGAAGCCTCGCAGACCCATAATTTGGCGTACTTCGGCCAGGGTCTTGGAAGCGCGTTCGCGTGCGCGTTCGGCACCGCGAGCCAAAACCTGACGCAGGTACGCTTCATCGTTGAGGTATGTGTTGATGCGCTCGCGTATAGGCTCGGTGATACGCGTAAGGTCTTCGGCAAGTTCTTTTTTGAGGTCGCCGTAGCGTATCGAGCAGTCGGCGTAGGCATCGCGGAAATGCTGAACCACGTCGGGCGCTGATGTCAGCTCCATGAGCGTGAACAGGTTCTGCACCGGTTCTGAGACGGGCGAGTTCGGCACTTTCGGCCCCTCGTCGGTGACGGCGCGCATCACTTTCTTGCGCAGTGTCTTCTCGTCGTCGATCAGATAGATGCAGTTGCCTTCGCTCTTGCCCATCTTGCCCGAGCCGTCAAGACCCGGCACTTTCACCGGCTTACCGCCGAAATCGAAGTTGGCGGGTTCGGGGAAAAGGTCGACGCCGTAGAACGAGTTGAAGCGGCGGGCAAACCGGCGCGTCAGCTCCAGATGCTGTTCCTGATCTTTCCCCACAGGCACTTTATGGGCTTTCTGGATGAGGATGTCGACGGCCATCAGCGTCGGGTAGGTGAGGAGTCCGGCGTTGACGCGCTTGTTCGTATCCGAGCCGATGATCTCGCGCTCTATGTCATCGCTGTCGCTCTTGATGCCGAGAGCCTTGCGCGCCTTGTCCTTGAAGGAGGCGGTGCGCATCAGCTCGCCGATGCCCACGTGCATGTTGAGAAGCAGATAGAGCTCCGACACTTCGGGCACGTCGCTCTGCACGAATATGGTCGATTTCTCGGGGTCGAGGCCTGCGGCGAGATATTCCGTGACGATGTTCTTCACATTGACGTGAAGCATGTCGGGGTCGGGATTGGTGGTGAGGGCATGAAGGTCGGCTATGAAAAACAGGTTGTCGTATTTATCATCGTCCTGCATGCGCACAAATTTGCTGAGCGCTCCGTAATAATTGCCAAGGTGCAGATTGCCTGTGGCGCGGATGCCGCTGAGCACTATTTCTTTTTCGTTCATGATTTTCTTTATTATCGTGATTGAATAGCTGTTGACTGGTTGATTGTTGCGGCTCGCCGCTCCGGATCTCAGAACCGGTAGCCCACGATGCCGTGAAAGTAATGGTTATGGACCGAGGGATTGACCACGCCGAGCGATCGCGACGAGTTTTTGAAACCCACCTGATAGCTGGCTCCCACCATCAGATGCGGCCCGAAGTTGACGTAGGTGGCCAGATGCAGACCGATGTCGCCTCGGTTAAAGCCGTTGATGAAGGTGGCTCCGGAATGATAATAGTCGGTTTTCACGCGCTCGAGTTCCGGCACCAGTTCGTCCATCGAATTGATCTCGGCGCGATAGATGCGCTGTTTCTGGGTGCCGGCGAAGCCGTAGGCATAATACATGCCGGCGTCGACTGACCAGCGCACGCTCTTGTCGACGTTGAAGCGGAAGCTGGCGAAGACCGGTATCGTGGCCACATAGGTGCGGTTGTCCAGGAGCACCGAGCTCAGGCTCGATCGCTCGCTGTTGATGACGGTCATGTCGATATTATATGTGTTGGTGGTGATGTCGAGGGCTGTGCCGAGGCCCAGCCAGCCGCGGATGCCGAACACCGCGCGGAATCCCGCACCTACCGATGCCCCGAGGTTGACGTTGAGATCCTGAATCTGCGAAAATTTCGACTGATAGTTCTGAAACACCGAACTTGTGCCGCCGATGGCGTGTACGTCCACTTCGATGAGCCGTTTTGCCGGTGAGAAATCGATGAAGTCGCCGGCCCGGGCTCCGTTGCACGAAAGCGCTGCAATCATGACGATTGCGCACCGGCGAATATGTCTGATAATTTTGTTCATAACCTGCGATTGTTTCGTGGCTTCCGCTCTATGCTTGCTTACCACGCGCCAAAGTTAAGCAAAAATTCTTGAATATTTATTTTGAACTCCCACAAGCTTGCTGTAACTTTGCCAAAAAGTGGCGATGCGCTCCCGCTGTGGCGCGCTGCCCTTACTGACGAAATTGTTTCCTGCAATGAAAATCGATAAAAACAATCTTTGGGTCTCGGCCCGCGACTACATCTTCATCACGTTCGGCATCTTCCTGTTTGCTTTCGGATTCTCGGCTTTCATCTTTCAGGAAAAGGTGGTGATCGGCGGTGTGGCCGGTCTCGGCACCATGATCTATTTCGTGACTGAGAAATGGTTTGGCTACGGCATCCCCGTGGCCGTCTCGCAATATGTGCTCAACCTCATCCTGCTGGCGTTTGCCTACCGCATTGTCGGGCGTCAGTTTGTGCTACGCACCATTTTCGGCGCCACCGTCATCTCGCTCGCCATCGGTATCCTCACCCCGCTGTTCCACGGTCCGGTGGTGCAGGGCCAGCCGTTCATGAACGTGATCATTGGCGCTCTGATGTGCGGCGTCGGCCTCGGCATCTCCTTCACGCACAACGGCAGCACGGGAGGCACCGACGTCGTGGCCGCCATGGTTTCGAAACGCTCCAACGTCAGCATCGGCCGCACGATGCTCTATGTGGATATGTGCATCATATCGTCGTCGTATCTCGTGCTGCACAATATCGACACGGTGGTCTACGGTTTCGTGGTGCTCGTCATCACGTCGCTAATGGCCGACATGGTCATCAACACCAACCGCCAGGCCGTGCAGTTCATCATTTTCTCGCCCCATTGGGAGGAGATAGCCACCGCCATCAACAATGAGGCCAAACGCGGATGCACGGTGATCAACGGCATGGGATGGTATTCGAAGCACGATGTGAAGGTGCTCCTTGTGATGTGCCGCAAAATAGAGTCGGTGACCATTTTCCGCATCATCAAGAGCATCGATGAAAATGCCTTCATCACGCAGGCCAACGTTAACGGCGTCTATGGCAAGGGCTTCGATGCCATGAAGCTGAAGGTGAAGCCGCGCCATCAGTCCGATAGCGAAGAAGCTTTAGCCGGGGATGTGCCGTCAAATCCGTCGCGCGACCGTGCGGAAGCCGAAACGAATTGATCCTGTTGCATGGCCGATAATTATCTTGAGAAACAAATGGAGGATTTCCGCCGCGGTGTCAGCGCGCCGCGACGCAGCGGTCTGCTACCGCCAAAGCCTCAGGCCGTCGGTCTGCGGGCTCTCGTCGTAGGTGGCGCAATGCCGGCAGGCGTTGCCGCCGTCACGGCTCTGCGCAACGCCGGATGGCGGGTGGCGTTCACCGATGCCGACATCAAATCGGGCCGCTCTCTGGCGCAGACGTCGGGCGCGCAGCATCATCCTGTCGACCCTTCCGATGCTGCGACTCTGAGACGGTCGGCCGGGCTGATAATCAAACGCTGGGGAGCCCTCGACCTCGTCCTTTGTTTCACTCCGGAAGCCCGCGATGCCGTAGGCGAGGTGATGGAAGTCCTGAAGATTCCCGTTATTTACTGCTTCTGAACGATCCCTGCCACTGCCCTTTGCCGGCGGTGCGTTTGCCATATGCCACGGCATGCCGCGGGCACACGTGGTAGCATCCCAGACACATGGTGCATTGTTTGCCCCAGTGCGGAACGCCGTTGGCGTCGGGGGTGATGTTGCGTTCGGGACAGATCGCGCTGCATCTGCCGCAGCTCACGCAAGCTTCGGTGGCGCGGAAGGGGCGGGGAGAGGTCATGAACCGCATGAAGAGCGGATAAATGACGTGTGTTTTCAGCCACGCGCATTTGCCTTTGTGCACGTTGTCGATCGGCGATGAGCATTTGATTGCATGCGCGATCTCTTTGACGCGCCCGGGCATCGCCGCCATTTTGCTCTCGGCCACAGAGGCGCTGTCGGTGTTGAATCCGGGCAGCAGCACGTAGGTGTTGGGCATGAACACCGAATGTGCCGCCACCGCCTTCCAGCCGCGCCGCTTCATGCTGCGTCGCCACTGCAGGTGCGCGAGGCCGCAGTCGTCGCCGCACGTGAGCACAAGGAAGTGGAGCAGGCTCTCGGCATGCTCTATCCGGGCTTTGCGGATATACGATCTGACCATCTTGGGCATGCCCCAGCTGTGAACGGGCATCACCCAGATGATGCGGCGATCGTCGGCACCGGGCTGCTGCGTGAGCCCGTCGCGGCGGAGCATAGCTGTCTTCTCGCCGAGGATGGCGGCCAGCTCGTCGGCCACGCGCCGGCTGTTGCCCGTGCCTGTGAAACAGATGATCATCGGATGGTCACCTGTGTGGCGCCGAAGCCGTATTCATGGAACGATGCGTCCTGTACGTCGTGGCCTTTGTAGCGGTGCGACAGCTCTTTCATGATGGCATTGCGGAGCACGCCCTCGCCTTTGCCGTGGATGAACACTATCTTTTGGCCGTGGTTCTTGAGGTTCTCGTCCATCACGCGCGAAAATTCGTCGATCTGCAGGTTCAGCATGTCGGCGTTGCTCAGCCCGCGTGTGTTGTCGACAAGCTCGGATATGTGGAGGTCGACTACGATGGTGTCGCCGCGGCGGTCCTGGCGTGCCTGCTTCTTAACCACGCGCTTGCGGGGCTGACGGTCGGCTTTCACCTTGGCGCGGAGCGCTTCCTCCACGGCGGTGGGGTTGACGGTCGTCTGACGGTGGGGTGCATCGTTTTTCACCAGATCGAAGGCGAGCACGGGCGTGTCGAAGTAGATGTTGTCGCGGAAGCAGTGGAGTTTGGCGAATTTGGTGGTGTCGAGTGAAAATTCCACCGACACAGGTGCTTTGAGCGCAAACTGCCGACCTTTCTTGAAGGCAATGTACTGGAATGCCACGCGGTCGATCGACGGGAGGTCGGCCGTGGTGAGCTCTTCTATAAACACCTGAATGTTAGGCTCTACGATGCCGGCATACCGCGTCACCCATCCTTCGTCTTCGTTGCTGCGGGTGAGGTAGCTGAAGTAGAGATAATAGTTGGAGTCGTTGACCACATAAGTGTCGAAGGTGCTCGTCGACAGCTGTTTGAGATTCTTCGGCTCGTAGGCGAGCACTATGTTGAGCTTGTTGCCTTCGGGCGTTTCCTCAACGGGAATCTCATCGGGCTGCACGGCTATCACGGCCGGCGCCGGAGCCTCTTTCTCAAACTGCGGCTTGGCTTTCGGCGCCACAGCAGGTGCCTGAGCCGGCTTCGGAGCCGTCGGCGCGGCATGGCCAACAACCACACATTCGCGCACGAGCACCGGCGTTTCAAATCCGTCCTCGTCCTCCACGTATGCTATGTTTTCTTTTATTCTCACTACGCGTCCTCCGCCTGTGGTGTTGAGGAAGCGCACTATATCGCCTGTCTGTATCATTTTTCCGATTTGTTGTCAATTTGGTCGAGTAGTGCTTTCACTGCGGCTTCGAGCTGCTGGTCTTCGCCGGTAACGATCACTGCCGGATCATTGGCCACGGTGATGTCGGGCTCAAGCTGAGTGTTTTCGAGATAGTTGCCTTCGGCGGTGCGGAAGCCGGTGACCGGGATGCCGAACACGAGGCTCGGATCCTGCATGCGCACCCAGTTGACGCTGCTCATAGTGCCGGGCACGGGCATGCCCACGAGCTTGCCGAGGCCGAGATGGCTGTAGACCCACGGCGTGCCGTGGGCGTTGCTGTAGTTGGCTTCGCCGATTATCATGATGCTCGGCTTGTTCCAGCGGCGCGACGGCATCGCGGATGTAGTCTGGCCGTGAACTTCCTGCGTCAGATAGGCTTTGCCGCTGAACAGCACTTCGATATCTTCGTGCAGGCGGCCGCCGCCGTTCCAGCGGGTGTCGACCACGATGCCCTCTTTGTTGATGTATTTTCCGAGCATGTCGGCATAGATGCGGCGGAAGCTCTCGTCGTCCATCGATTCGAGATGCACGTACCCGAGCCGTCCGCCCGACAGACGCTCTACATCCTCCTGGCGCTGGCGCACCCACCGGTCGTAAAGCAGCGAGCTCATCTCGCCCGAGCGGATCGGGAGCACCACTTCCTCGCCGTGCGTACCGTCGGCGTTGACGAAGCTCACGAGTGTCTTCTTGCCTGCCATGTCGTTGAGCGCTGCGAGGGCGTCGCTGTTGCCGTTGAGTTCCACGCCGTTGATTTTCTTGATGATGGCGCCCGGGCGCATGGCCGAGTTGGCATGGTCAAACGGGCCTTTGGCCACCACTTCGTCAACTTTCAGGCCGGGGCCCGCATAGGTCATGTCGTAGAGCAGACCAAGCGATGCCGTCGGGTGTTGTGCCGAGGGCGAATAGTAGCGGCCGCCGGTGTGCGACACGTTGAGCTCGCCCAGCAGTTCGCTCAGCAGCTCGGCATAGTCGTA